>JBBIRN010000156.1:0-3335 GCA_037441785.1 Candidatus Aminicenantota bacterium
ATTTAATTTTTATGCCTGATAAATCTAATTTAAGAATGGAGCTGAGTAGAATTTTCTCTTCTTAACATGGAAAAAATCTCCCACCCTTATATTCGCAAATCCTCCTTTTTTGGCGTCCTGGATAAAAACCTCAAACGCCTGGAAAGCCGCCTGGGCGTCAGTCTGGCGGTGCGCGGTGACCGGCTGATTATGACCGGTGAGCCGGAGAAGCTGCAGTTTGCCAAGATGTACTTTGACAAAATTCAGGAACTGGAAGAGAAAGGCTACAGTTTGCGCGAAGAAGATTTTCATATTGCTCTGGACTTGATGGAAGAAAACCCGGGGCGGCTGGAAGATTATGCCCCCTCAGAACCACTTTATCTCCAGCGCAAATCTGTGGCGCCTAAAAGCCTTAACCAGCAGGAATACATGAGGGCCATCAAAGAGTATGACCTGGTTTTCGGCATCGGCCCGGCCGGTACAGGAAAAACTTACCTGGCCATGGCCATGGCCCTGTCCTACCTGCAGAGCAAACAGGTGAACCGGATTATTCTCACCCGGCCAGCGGTAGAAGCCGGGGAAAGGTTAGGCTTTCTGCCAGGCGATATGTTTCAGAAGATTAACCCCTACCTCAGGCCACTCTACGATGCTCTTTTTGACCTGACTCCTTACGAGCAGGCTAACAGACTTATTGAACGAGGCATCATTGAAATTGCCCCGCTGGCTTACATGAGAGGCCGAACCCTCAATTCTGCCTTCATCATCCTGGATGAAGCCCAGAACACCACCCGGGAGCAGATGAAGATGATTCTCACCCGGCTGGGTTTTGATTCTAAGTTAGTAGTCACAGCCGACGTTACCCAGATTGACCTGCCGCAGCCCCGCAAATCCGGCGTGCTGCAGGCCATCAAAGTCTTATCTTCCATCCCGGAAATTGCCTTTGTCTACTTTAACGAAAAGGATGTCGTGCGACACCCGCTGGTGGGCAAAATTATCAAGGCTTACGCTAAGGCCGAAGCCAAAACCATTTAATCCCAGATGAAAATTATCCGTTTTGAAAAGCTGAGTCTCTTTAAGAACAGCGAAATTTTCCCGCCCAAAGGCAGACCCAAAAAAGAAGCTCTTTCTTTTTTAGGCTCCGTTCTCAATAACCCTATTTTTTACATTATTTTGTTTGCCCTCATCATTTCTTTTTCCCTTTCTTTCTTTCCGGCCCGGCCGCTGCCCATGATTAAGGTCGGAGAAATTGCCACCAAAGATATAGTATCGCCTCTGGAAATAACGGTGGAGGACACTGAAGCTACCGAAAAAAGGAAAACTCAGGCGGAAGAAAATATTCCACCGGTTTATTTCTACAACCAAAGAGTGATTGCCAACACGCAGGAAAAAATCCGCCAGCTTTTTGCCTTTGGCAGAAACTGGCTGGCTTCTTCTACCAGCGACCTTAAGGAACTGCAGAAAAATTTTTCTGAAACTTTCGGCCTGGACCTGGATGAGAACACCCTCTCCGCTCTGGTCAAATTAAGATTTACTAACGAGCTGGAGCAACTTTTACAGGATGTCATTTCGCCCCTTCTCTCGCGGGAAATTATCCTCTCCCGCAACTTTCTTAACCATGGTGAAACGGAAAAAGGACTGCTGGTCATCAGGGGCAAAGAAGAAAAGCTGATCAAGGCCGCAGATGTCCTGGAACTCAAAGAAGCCAGGAATTTACTGGCCTCGGAAATTAATAATCTGGAACTTCCCAGCCGAACGAAAAATGTGCTTAAAGTTCTGGCCCCTATGTTCATAACGCCAACTATTGCTTATGACCAGGCTGAAACAGATATAAGAAGGTTAAGGGCCAGAAATGCCGTGGAGCCGGTCTTTTACACCATAAAAAAGGGCCGGGTCATCATCCGCAAGGGCGACGAAGCCACGGCCGAAACCATCAAACAAATTATTCTGATTAACCAGAAAATCGGTCAACAAAAATCCTGGATCATTAATTTTATCGGTTTATTCATTCTTTACCTGATCATTTTCTTCCTTATCTGGGAATTCTTCCACAAATCAAGCCGGTGGGAAAACAGGTTTGCCCTTTTTAACATGACCGGCTTAAGCCTGTTGCTGAGCTTTGTTGTTTACAAGGCCAGTCTGTTTATGGCCGAGGCGCTGAGTACTTCCTTCAGCCTGATTTCTTTAGAAAAAGAGGCTCTGGTTCTGGGGATCCCGTTTCAGATAGGAACTTTTCTGTTCGCCGTCGGAACTTCTCCAGAATTTTCTGTTCCTTTCTGCCTGCTCAACAGCCTCCTAGCGGCCCACCTCCTGGGAAATGATTATTATATTTTACTTTTTACTCTGGTCGGAGGCATTGCTGTAATCTACGGAATGAAACACTACTTTACCCATAGTAGGAGCGCCGTTCTAAAAGCTGGCCTGACTTATCTGGCACCCTTCCAGGTCATCTTGGTCATCATCTTTCAACTGATCCGGGATGAGTTCAGCAACTTCTCCTTTCTCGGCACCGCCATCATCAGCAGCCTGGCGGGGGCTCTGTTGAGCGCGGCCATAGCCTTCGTGCTGATGCCGGTTTATGAGTCCATCTTTGGCATCCTGACTCCTTCCAAACTTCATGAAATTACCAACTCCGACCTGCCCATTTTTAAACAGCTGGCCATTGAAGCTCCGGGCACCTATCACCATTCCCTGATTGTGTCACTCTGGCCGAAAAAGCAGCCGAAGAAATTAAAGCTGACCCCATGCTGGTTAAGGCCGGCGGGCTTTACCACGATATTGGCAAATTAAAAAGGCCAGAATATTTCAGCGAAAATCAGAGTTCCGGTTTTAACGTGCATCAGGAATTAACCCCCTCCCTGAGCACCCTGGTGATTATCAACCATGTCAAAGATGGAATTGAGATGGCCAGAAGCCTTAAACTGCCAAAAAGAATCATAGATATCATCGCCCAGCACCACGGGACCACGGTCGTAAGGTATTTTTTCCAGAAAGCCAAAGAAAAGTACAACCCTGAACTGCACAAGATTGAGCCAGAAGATTTTCGTTATCCAGGACCAATTCCCAAAAGCAAAGAAGCGGGCTTAATCATGCTGGCTGATTCAGTAGAAGCAGCGGCCAGAAGTTTAAAAAACGTTTCCCGGGAAAAACTGAAAAGGTTGATTACCGAGATTTTCAACAACCTGCTGCAGGATGGTCAGCTGGACGACTGCGGTTTTTCTCTTAAAGAACTCCGGGTGGTAGCTAACTCTTTCCTGGCCACCCTGGATGCCATTTACCACCCGCGGCCAACTTACCCCGGATTTGATTTTGAAAAGACTCCAGAACGGAAAGAAGGAGTAAAGAAAAACAATGGTAGT
>JBBIRN010000156.1:3359-5824 GCA_037441785.1 Candidatus Aminicenantota bacterium
AGAAAAACCCGGTGCAGAGCGGAAGGATTAAAAACCTGCTCCAGCAGCTCTGCCGCTATTACGGAAAATCTGGAGCAGAAGTAGTTCTTACGCTGGTCGGGCCCAGAACTATTCACCGCCTGAATAAAAAATACCGTCACCGGGATAAACCGACTGATGTTTTGAGCTTTCCCTTAAACGAAAAAGGACCGGATGGCCGCTTTTACCTGGGCGACATCATCATCTGCCCGGAAGTAGCCGGTCGTCAGGCCAGAAAACAGGGGCATTCCTTGCAACAGGAAGTGGAGATACTGACCATTCATGGTTTTCTGCACCTGCTGGGCTTTGAACACTTTGAGGGTATGGAAGAAGAAGAAGCTAAAGTAAGACCGGTGTTTATCAAAAATTACCAACCGCCGGAGAAAAAAGGGCGTTAAGACCATGGTTAATTCTTATCTGACTCTCCTGGGCTGGCTGATTTGCTTCCTGCTAACCCTCTGGCTTTCGCTCCTGCACCTTATTTTTTCTTATTTCTCCCCGATTGGCCTGGCCCGGCTTTTAAGCGATGAAGAGAAGGCTTACCGCGATGAGGTCATAGAAAAATACGACGAAGTTCGTCTGGTGGTGGACCTGGGGCGGAACATTTTTCTGCTGGCTTTCATCGTCTATACGGTGGTCTGGTTCCCGCCTGTCCGCCTGTGGCCTCTCTGGTTTTTTCTGGGCTTGCTGGCCGCCTTTCTCCTTCTGTTTGATTACCTGCCTCGGCTTCTTCTGGCCCTGTTAAAAGACCGGGCTTTAAAAATATTTCTACCGACTTACCGGATTTTTAAACTGCTCCTGAGCCCTTTCCTGCAGCTACCCCTTCATTTTTTACACCAAGAAGAAAAAAGACAGGCCAGCTGGCGGGAACACGAAACCTCAGAGGAGGAAATTGAAACTTTTATTGATGAGGCCACCGAAGAAGGCATCATAGAAAAAGACGAAGATGAGCTCCTGCGGGGAGTGGTGGAGTTTGGCGACCAGCTGGTCAGGGAAATTATGACCCCGCGCACCCGGATTGTGGCCATTGAACGTCAGGCCACGGTGGCGGAACTCAAGGAACTTTTCATCAAAGAAAAATTCTCTCGCCTTCCTGTCTACCGGGAACGCCTGGACAACATAGAAGGTATGGTCATGGCCAAGGATTTGCTAGAATTCAGCGCGCCGGAACATGCTGACCGACAGATTGATTTTCTGATTCGGCCAGTTCATTTTGTACCTGAAACCATGGCCATCAAAGACCTGCTCAAAGAATTCAAGAAACTGAAGCAGAAACTGGCCATGGTCGTAGATGAGCACGGTGGTATCTCCGGCCTGGTGACCATGGAAGATGTGCTGGAAGAAATCGTCGGAGAAATTCAGGATGAGTACGACGTGGAAGAACCGGAGATAGTCCAGGAAAAACCAGAAACCTACCTGGTGAACGGAGACACAGAAATAGAAGAGCTGGAAGAATTGCTGCAGACAGAACTTTCTGACGATAACTTTCAGACCATCAGCGGGCTGATAAACCAGCACCTTGGCCGCCTGCCCAAAAAAGGTGAGCGCCTGCATCTGGCCAACCTGACCATTGAGATATTAGAAGTGGACGAGAAGAGCGTCAAAAAGGTGCGCCTCACCAGAGAAAAAGCTGCTCCGGCTGCGGAAAATAAGAAAAAGGAAAAATAATGAATAAAAAGAAAAAATCACCTGCCAAACAAACCTATCACACTGGCTATGTTTCCCTGATTGGCCGGCCGAACGTGGGGAAATCTACTCTGCTCAATGCCCTCATCGGCCAGAAAATCGCCATTGTCTCGGATAAACCCCAGACTACCAGGGTAAGCATCCTGGGCATCAAAACCACGGAACGGGGACAGATTATTTTCATTGACAACCCCGGCATCCACAAACCGCTGCACCTGATGAACAGACGGATGATGAACTACGTTTATTCCTCGCTGGAAACAGCCGACCTCATCCTTCTCCTGATTGACGCCACTAAGAAATTTGGCCATGGCGACCAGTATGTGCTTGATACCCTAAAAAAGGTCAGCCGGCCCGTTTTCCTGCTGATTAACAAGGTGGATGCCATAAAAAAAGAAAACGTCCTGCTGATTATTGACCAGTATAAAGACCTCTTTCCTTTTAAGGAAATTATCCCCATTTCCGCTTTAAAGGGAGATAACCTGGACCGTCTGGAAGACCTGATTTACCAGTACCTGCCCGAAGCCGAAAAGATTTACTCCGATGAAGAGATATCTGACCAGTCCGAAAAATTTCTCCTCTCAGAAATTATTAGAGAAAAAATTCTCAACCATGTGGAAGAGGAATTGCCTTACACCACAGCCGTGGTCATTAATTCCATAGAAAAAGAAACCCTGCCGGCTAAAACCAAAACCGGCAGCCGGAAGAAAAAAGCGGCCACGGAAACTCCAGCAGAAAAACAGCTGGTAAGAATTTCGGCT
>JBBIRN010000157.1:0-499 GCA_037441785.1 Candidatus Aminicenantota bacterium
AAGAACGAAAAAAAGTATTTATCCCGGACGCCTTTTTTAACAGAAATATAAATTAAGCAATCTGGTTTTGGTCTGAAATTATGTGTGCTATAATTACCATCTTTAAAATTAGCCCTGCTAACGGGCCAAATAATCATTGATTAAAGGAGATTCCTTTGATCGACAACCGCCTTTATAAACATCCCATTTTACCGGTGGAAGAAAAACCCCTCTTCAAGTTTTACTGGCAGGACCAGGAACTTCTGGCCCGCGAGGGAGAGACCATTGCCTCGGCTCTTTTCGCCAACAGTATCCGCATCTTCAACTACCACCACAAAGATGGGGCGCCGCAAGGTATTTTTTGCGCCAACGGACAGTGCGCTCAATGCCTGGTGCTGGCTGACGGCTTCCCGGTCAAATCCTGCATGGAACTGATTAAACCCGGGATGAGAATACACCCCATCCGCGGTCTACCCGAGCTGCCCAGAGTTAATCCCGAAGAGCCCGGCCGGTTTGAACC
>JBBIRN010000157.1:522-5723 GCA_037441785.1 Candidatus Aminicenantota bacterium
TGAGGTCCAGGTGCTGATTATTGGCGGCGGCCCGGCTGGCTTATCGGCGGCCATTGAACTCGGCAGCCGGGGCGTAGGTTGTTTACTGGTAGATGATAAACACCGGCTGGGTGGCAAACTGGTTTTACAAACCCACCGGTTTTTCGGCTCTGTAGAAGCAGTTTATGCCGGTACCAGGGGCATTGATATCGCCACCAAACTGGAAAATGAGGTCCGAAAATTCCCTTCGGTTAAAATCTGGTTGCAGAGCACGGCCCTGGCTGTTTTCAGCGATAAAAAAGTCGGCATTTTGAAA
This sequence comes from Candidatus Aminicenantota bacterium, assembly GCA_037441785.1. Taxonomy (GTDB): domain Bacteria; phylum Acidobacteriota; class Aminicenantia; order Aminicenantales; family Saccharicenantaceae; genus Saccharicenans. The sequence continues at coordinate 818 of JBBIRN010000157.1, forward strand.
GAAGGGCGAAAGTACGTTCTGGTTAAACCTCAGGTCTTACTGGTAGCCTCGGGCGCCAGAGAAAAATCCCTGGCTTTCCCGGGAAATGATTTGCCTGGCGTTTATGGGGCTGGTGCCTTCCAGACCCTGGTTAACCGGGACCTGGTTAAGCCCACGCAGAGGCTGTTCATCGTCGGAGGCGGAAACGTGGGCTTAATCGCTGGCTATCATGCTCTTCAGGCAGGTATTCAGGTCGTCGGTTTAGTTGAGGTCATGCCTGAATGCGGCGGTTACAAAGTCCACAAGGACAAACTGGCCCGACTGGGTGTGCCGATTATGACTTCTCATACGATACTCAAGGCTGACGGCCGCCAAGCAGTGGAATCTGTCACCATCGCCAAAGTGGATGAAAACTTCCGGCCGATTAAAGGGACGGAAAAGACTTTTGCCTGTGATACAGTTCTGGTAGCTATCGGCCTGGACCCGGTTAATGAATTTTATCTTAAAGCCCAAGAATTCGGGCTCCCGGCCTACGCCGCAGGTGATGCTGAAGAAATCGCTGAAGCTTCAGCAGCCATATTTTCCGGCAAAATACGTGGTCTGGAAATTGCCCGGGACCTGGGAGTTTATGCTGGAGAAATTCCGGAAGATTTTAAACGCACGGCCGAGATACTCAAATCACGGCCGGGTAAAACTTATCCGGAAAAATACCCGGAGAAAGATTCAGGGGTTTTCCCGGTAATTCACTGTATTCAGGAGATCCCCTGCGACCCCTGTTCGGCCGTCTGTCCGAGGAAACTGATTGAAGTAGACAGACAGGATATACGCCAAATTCCTGTTTATTTTGAGGAAAAAGAGGGTAAAGGCTGCACAGGCTGTGAACGCTGTGTGGTTTCCTGTCCGGGTCTGGCTATCACTCTAGTTGATTACCGCAAGGATGCTGAATTTCCAGAAATAACCATTCCGTTTGAATTCCTGAAGGACATAATTAACCCCGGAGAGGAAGTAGCTCTGGTGGATACAGAAGGCCAGTTTCTGACCCGGGCCAAGGTTACCTCGGTTAAATCTGTGAAAGCAAACGACCGGACCATTCTGGTAAAAGTCAAAGTACCTAAAGAAGTAGCCAAACAAGTAGCCGGCCTGCGCCTCCAGCCCGAAATTAAACCCGTAGAAGTTCGTTACCAGGAAAGAACGCCTGATGAAGCCATCATCTGCCGTTGCGAAAGAGTGACAGCCGGGGAAATTAGAAAATTAATAAGAGAAGGCCTCAGGGATATAAACGAAATTAAAACCATCACCAGAGCAGGTATGGGACCCTGCGGAGCCAAGACCTGTACCCCGCTTATCCACCGTTTGTTCCGGGAAGAAGGTGTGCCGGAAAGCGAGATTGTGGACCAGCCAAAAAGGCCGTTATTCATAGAAGTGCCACTTGGAGTTTTTGCTGGCCTGAAGCTAAACCAGAAGGAGGAAGAACATGAGTCCGGTCTATGATGTGATTATTATAGGCGCCGGCAGCGTGGGAACTCCAACGGCCATGTTCCTGGCTCAACAAGGCTATAAAGTTCTGGTTCTGGACCGGAACGCCAGCCCGGGTCAGAGTTCTAACAAAATAGCCATCGGCGGATTAAGAGCTACGCATTCTGACCCTGCCAAAATCAGGCTCTGCCTCAGAAGCTTGAAGATATTCTCCACCTGGAAAGAGACTTACGGTGATGAAATAGAATGGCACCAGGGCGGTTATTGTTTTGTGGCTTACCGGGAAGAAGAGGAAAAGACCCTCAAAGAAGTAATCCCTATGCAGAAAAGACATGGCCTCAAAATAGACTGGTTAGAGGCTGAAGAATTAAGAAAGCTTCTGCCTGATTTGAACCCGGTGGGCCTGCGAGGTGGGACCTTTTCCCCCGAAGATGGCCATGCCTCTCCCCTGCTGGCCAACGAAGCTTTTTACCGTCAGGCCAAAAAGGCAGGAGCTGAGTTTAAATTCAGAGAAAAAGTAACCGGGCTGGAAATTGCTGGTGGAAAGATAAAGGGCGTGAAGACCGATAAAGGAAGCTATGCGGCAGAAGTGGTCATCAACGCCGCCGGGGCCTGGGCTGCCGAAATCGCCCGCCTGGCCGGTATGGAAGTGCCGGTTAAACCTGACTCTCATGAAGCTGCGGTTACTGAACCGGTGCAGAGGTTTTTTGAGCCTATGATTGTGGACATTAGGCCAGTCAAAGGCTCAGCCAATTACTATTTTTACCAGCATGCTACTGGCCAGATCATTTTTTGTATCACGCCAAGTCCCAGCATCTGGGGTTATGATGAACGGGAAACCAGTGAATTTCTGCCCATGGTTTCCCGCCGCATGATTGAACTCATGCCCAGGTTAAAAAACATCCGCGTTCGCCGCACCTGGCGCGGGCTTTACCCCATGACCCCGGATGGCTTCCCTATTGTTGGCTGGTCTAAAGAAACAGAAGGTTTTCTTCTGGCCGTGGGCATGTGCGGTCAGGGGTTCATGTTAGGACCTGGCGTGGGAGAGCTTCTCACCAGATTGGTTTCCAGAAAACCCGGTCCTGATGATGAAGAAATCCTCTCTTACCTTTCGCCCTACCGCAGCTTTGTCAGCGAAGAAAAATTAAAATGAGCCGAAAGACAGAGTTCGCCTGGGCTTACCGGAGCCTTGAACTCAGTCAGCGTTAAAATTATTTCTGGCTTTGCCCCGGGACATCGGAGACAAAAGATTTAAGCAACGTTTCCAGAGCCGGGACCAGAGCTACCTGACATTCTGCCCTCGGCTTCTTCATTTCTTCCAGTTTTTTCAGACTGGCTTCCAGCCAGGCCGGTTCTGGTTTTTTCCCTGAAAGTTTCAGCTCCAGGGCTTTACTCATCATCATTATGGTTTCTTCCAAGACTTCAGCCAGAGGCAGAACTTCCTGCAGCACAGGATTGGCTTGAGATAGAGCCTCCAGGTCATACTTAATCCCCTTCCACTCCAGCAACCTGGCGTACAAGGAAGCAGCTGTTTCTGGCTTTACTTGCTGGAGAAATTTTTCCATCTGCTTTCTAAAGTCGCGGGCTTCCAGTGATTCAGGAAAACAGGCATCTACAAACCTGGTCAGCGGCACCAGTGAGGTGTACTGCTTCCCCTGACTATGACGGGCATAACCTTTAACCGGTTCACACAACCTGGCCAGTTTTTTAAGCTGGTCAATTTTTTCCGAGCTGGCCAGTCTTCGCAGCATCATATCCTGGTTTTTAAGGTGCTGGAGGCCGGTATCTTCCAGCTGTAGGCTTAGGACCTTAAGCCTTTCGTACATATCATCAACATTTCTCACTTCCACTGGAGACCACAACCGTTCAGCAATGGCCGCGGTCCGGGGCCAGATCCGCGAGTCAATGGTTTCAGGAGAAATTAATTCCGCCCACATGGTGGCTTCGCCGCCCAGAATCAGCTTTTTCTCGCTTTCAGAAAGCGGTGAATCAGGGGGAATCGGGTCGTTAAGATAATGACGTTCGGCCGTTTCGCAAAGGTCAATGTAATAACCGTTGGACAAAAGACCCTGGTAACCTTTTTTAGCTCCATCCACTAGGGCCTGTGTGCCACGCCAGGATTGAATAACAATGTCCTTCGGCAGGCCAGGCTGATAGATTTCATCCCAGCCAACCATCTTCTTGTGGTAGCGGGTTAATATTTTTAGAATTTCCCGGTTAAAATAAGCCTGCAGAGCATGGTTGTCCGGTAGGTTGTGTTTTTTCATAAAGGCTTGAATTTTCGGGTTTTCTTTCCACTGCTTGGCTTCTACTTCATCCCCGCCGATGTGCAGGTAGGGGTCGGGGAAAAGGCTGGCCATTTCCTTGAAGAATTTATCAAAAAAGCGGTAAACTTCAGGTCGGGTGGGGTCAAAGACCGGTCCAAAAACGCCAAACTTCCTCTCAATAGAGAAAGGCCCGGCCGCACTGGCATACTCCGGGTAGGCCACAAACCAGCTGGTAGAATGACCGGGAATATCAAACTCCGGCATAACCCGGATGCCCAGGTCCGAAGCCAGGTTGATTATTTCTTTTATCTGTTCCTGCGTGTAGTACAGACCATCAGAACCTAACTGGTGGAGCCTGGGGAAAGTTTTGCATTCCACCCTGAAACCCTGGTCCTCAGACAGGTGCCAGTGGAGGACGTTCATTTTCACCGCGGCCATGGCCAGAAGGTTTCTTTTAATGACTTCAAGAGGCATAAAATGCCGGCAGGAATCAATCAGCAGTCCGCGCCAGGTAAACCTGGGTTGGTCCTTTATATCTACGGCCGAGAAAAAATACCCTTGATTATCAGCAGAAAGAAGCTGCAGCAGAGTTTCAAATCCTCTGACAATTCCCAGGTCAGTGGGGGCCGTCAGCTCAATCTTTTCCGGCTTTACCACCAAGCGGTAAGACTCATCTTCACCTGGCTCAAGTTTTCCAGCTCTTTCATAGTGGTAAATTAATTTTGTTTCCGCGTTTATTTTTTGCTCTTTCAGGTAATCCTGAAGCAAAAAAAGTCCGGTTCTTCCGCTCAATCTCTGGAGAAAACGAACGGCCGCCTTAAAAGCTCTCTGGTCAGGCCGGGCCTTACCGCCCACAGAAAATTTTTCATCCAGTCTCAGCTGACCTTCCTGCCAGACCAGGCTGGCAGGAACAGGCATTAAGGCCGGTTTGTTCGCTGCCGCCGGACCAGCGGTTGCTGCCAGCAGCCAGGAATTTCCTTCCCATGTTATAAGGCTAAGAAACAAAAACATAAATATCACCAAGAGCATTTTTCGGCCGTTAAACCCCGAGTTTTTAACCATGTCAGGCTCCTTCATTTTTTAAATTTCAGCAGATATATGGCTGTTTATTTTTCTTTAATTTTTCGGTCAATAAAAAGCTGGCCGACAGTTAATGCTGCCGGCCAGCTAAACTTAAAACTTAC
>JBBIRN010000158.1:0-2499 GCA_037441785.1 Candidatus Aminicenantota bacterium
ATTCTGCGGCGGGAATACCCGGAAGCCCGAACCGCCCTGCACTACCGGACTCCCTTTGAACTGCTGGTGGCCACCATCCTGGCGGCTCAGTGCACTGATGAGCGGGTAAACAAAGTAACGCCTGGTTTGTTTGCTAAATACCCCACGGTAGAGCATTTTGCCCGGGCTGAGCAGAAAGAGCTGGAAAAGGATATCAGGTCCACCGGCTTTTTCCGCAACAAAGCCCGTAACATCATTGCCCTGGCAAAAAAGCTGGTTGAGGAACATGGGGGCCAGGTGCCTGATTCCATGGAGAAGCTGGTAAAACTTCCCGGGGTGGCCCGCAAAACCGCTAACATTGTGCTTTCCTCGGCCTTCAGAAAAGCCGAGGGCATTGCCGTTGACACCCACGTGCGCCGCCTGGCGGAAAGGCTGGGACTCAGCCAGCAGAAGCAGCCAGAGAAAATTGAGCAGGACCTGATGGCCATCGTGCCAAGGGAAGAGTGGCTCGATTTTAATTATCTTCTGGTGGACCACGGCCGAAAAATCTGCCAGGCGAGAAAACCACGCTGTCAGGAATGCGTGCTTAAGGACCTGTGTCCTTCTTTTAAAAAACTTTCTGGAACTAAAAGCGGGAGAAAATAGATGCCGCGGCGCGAGGCAATGCTTTATGAAAAGTTAGACCGCCAGCGGGTGGCCTGCAAACTCTGCGCTCACCGCTGTGTGCTGAATGAAGGGCAGTTCGGTCTCTGCGGCGTGAGGCAGAATGTAGGCGGGGTGCTTTACACTCACGTTTACGAAGAGGCTATTGCCGCCCACGTAGACCCGATTGAAAAAAAGCCTTTTTTCCATTTTTTGCCTGGAAGCAAATCACTTTCCATCGCTACGGTGGGCTGTAATTTTCGCTGCCCTTTCTGTCAGAACTGGGAGATAAGCCAGAGCCGGCCTTCTGATGGTAAAAGCGGGCTGAGGAGCACACGCCTTCCGGTAAAAGAAGTTGTCCGCCAGGCCCTGCTTAATGATTGTCAGAGTGTTTCTTACACCTACACCGAGCCTACCATCTTTTTTGAGTATGCTTATGACACGGCCCGCCTGGCAAAAGAATCAGGGCTGCGGAACAATTTCGTCACCAACGGCTTTATGACCGGCGAAGCGCTGGAAACCATCAAGCCCTACCTGGATGCGGCCAACGTGGACCTGAAATTTTTCCGGGAGGAAAGCTACCAGAAAATCTGCAAAGCCAGGCTCCAGCCAGTATTAGAATCAATCAGCAAAATGCGGGAGCTGGGGATCTGGGTAGAAGTGACCACTCTGGTCATTCCCGGGCTTAACGATTCTGAGGAAGAGCTGAGAGACATAGCCAGGTTTCTGGCCAGTGTGGACAGAGACATCCCCTGGCACCTGAGCCGTTTTCATCCTGATTATGAATACACCCAGGCGCCGCCAACCCCGGTGGCCACTCTGAGAAAAGCCCGGGAAATCGGAAAGGCTGAGGGGCTCAATTACGTTTACCTCGGTAATGTCTGGGGGGAAGGGGAAGATACCCATTGCCCGAACTGCGGCCAGCTGCTCATCAGCCGGGAAGGTTTCTGGGTTAAATCCAATTTAATCAAAGACGGCCATTGCCCGAAATGCGGGTATAAGATTGCCGGCGTTTTTGTCTGAGGCTCATCTTTTCAGCCCGGCTGCTTTTGCTAAAATTAAGATTAGGGAAATAACCATGGAAAGGAAGTTTGAGATTCTGGACCATACGGCTGACGCCAAATTCCGGGCTTATGGTCGTACCCTGGAAGAAGCCGCGGCCAACGCCGCTCTGGCCATGGTTTCTCTGATGTGGGATTATGAACAAGTGGAGCTTACAAGCAGGGAAGAGGTGGAAATCAAAGCCCGGAGTTTTGCCTCTCTGATGGTTAAATTTCTGTCTGAAATCCTTTACCTTTTTGAAGTCAAAAGATTTTTGCTGGGAAAGGTGGAAGAAATAAAAATTGAGCTGCCGGCTGTGGCAGAAAAAACTGAAAAAAAAGCCGGGGAAGAAGAGGAAAATAGTACGGGCGGTCAATTTTCTGATAATCAGGATTATACGCTTCGGGCCATTCTGGCGGGCGACCATTATTCAGAAAAATATGAGATAATTTCGGAGGTAAAAGCCGCCACTTACAACGATTTTGCTCTGGAAAAAGGGCCCGATGGCTACAGGCTACAGATGGTGGTGGATATGTGAGGGAGTGGGAAGTCAGGAGCCGGTCGTCTGACGGAGAGGCTGAGGAAAAAGGGTAGCAGGGTGTGGTAGAACTCAGGGCGTGGTAGAAAAAGTAGAAAAGGTTGAAGTGGCGAGTTGAATTTAACAATTAGACAAGCCAGAAAAAATTAGAAGTTTTGCATAAAAATAAAATTGACAAATAAAAATGACCAAGAAAAGAATGAGGTGAACCATGGAAATAGTACGAGTTAGCGATTTTATCTGGGAAATTCCCAAGTCGGGTGAGATGAAAGTTCCGGCCAGGATTTATGCCTCGGAGA
>JBBIRN010000158.1:2516-5713 GCA_037441785.1 Candidatus Aminicenantota bacterium
GACCAGACCTTGCAGCAGGCCCGCAATGTGGCCTGTTTGCCTGGAATCCAGCGGATGTCTTACGTGATGCCCGACGCTCACCAGGGTTATGGCTTTCCGATTGGTGGAGTGGCGGCCTTTGACCTGGATGACGGGATAATTTCTCCTGGTGGGGTTGGATACGACATAAACTGCGGGGTCAGGTTGCTGCGCACTGATTTTAAAGAGAGCGACATAACGGCCAAAAGAAAAGAACTTCTGGCTGAAATTTTCAAGGAAGTGCCGGCCGGAGTGGGCAAGGGCGGCATCACCAAGCTCAGCCGCAATGTGCTGAAAGAGATTCTGGTCAGGGGCGCCGAATGGGCGGTGGAGCAGGGCTATGGCACGGCTGAGGACCTGGAGAGAACGGAGGAAGGCGGGCGCATGAAGGATGCCACCTGGGAATTTATTTCAGAAAGAGCCCTGGAGCGGGGCATACCGCAGCTTGGAACTCTGGGGGCCGGGAATCACTTCCTGGAAATTCAGAAGGTAGACGAGATTTATGACGAGAAGGTAGCTAAGGCTTTTGGCATTGAAGAGAAGGGGCAGGTGCTGGTGATGATCCACTGCGGCAGCCGCGGCCTGGGCCATCAGATTGCAACCGATTACATAGAGCTTATGGAACAGAAGTTCGGCTACAAGAACCTGCCTGACCGGGAGTTGATTAACGCGCCCTTTAAATCCGACCTCGGCCAGCGGTATTACAAATCAATGTGCGCTGCGGTCAATTATGCTTTTGCCAACCGCCAGATGATTGCCCACTGGGTCAGGGATGTGTTCGCCAAGGTGATGGGTTCGGCCAGGGGTATGAGGCAGATTTATGACGTCTGCCACAACGTAGCCAAAGTAGAAAAGCACACGGTCAACGGAAAGGAAAAGCTGCTGTGCATTCACCGGAAAGGAGCCACCAGAAGCTTCGGGCCCGGCCGGCCAGAAATTCCGGCGGTCTACCGGGCAGTGGGGCAGCCGGTGCTCATTCCTGGCAGCATGGGCACAGCTTCCTACATCCTGGTCGGCACAAAAGAAGCTGAGGAACTGAGCTTCAGCTCCACGGCTCACGGCGCTGGTCGGGTGATGAGCCGCAACGAAGCTCTGCGGCGGTTCCGGGGCGAGCAGATCAGAGACGAGCTGGCAAAGAAGGGAGTTGAGCTTAAGGCCTCAAGCTGGAAGGGTGTGGCCGAAGAAGCTTCCGCTGCTTACAAAGATGTGGATGAAGTGGTCCGCGTCTCGCACGAAACCGGGCTGGGAAAGTTAGTGGCCCGCGTTGTCCCCATCGGCGTCATGAAAGGCTAAAACGGAAAACCGGGGAGGGGAACGATCTACCCATTCCCCAATTTTTTATTACAAAAAGGAATAAAACATTTCCATAAAATATGATTTCATCGGAGAATTAAAAATTTACTTTAAAGACTATTTTTTTCCGGCGCTAGGTTTTTTCGGAGGTTTCATAGGTGGGGGAGGGGGCACAAAGCCTTTTTTGTCTGTAGGCTCGGGCCTCTTCGGAGATTCTGGAGGAACATAGCCTTCTTTAATGTTGGCCTTTTTATTTTTGTTCATATCGCCCATCCTTTTTTTTACAAGTTTATAATTACAAAAACAGCCAAAAATATGAGGCCCAATATAAAAAAGACTAGCGAAGAAATGTTAAGCCTATTTGTACAACAAGCCCATTTGTTTTTTATATTTTGTTTATCTTCTTGGCTGTTTTGCTTCTGGTCTCTTGAATATTCTAATTCCAGAATTTCTCTTTGTTTTCTGCAGGCAAATTGACTAATAAGGAAAGAAATCAGAGTTGATAGAAGGCTTAGAGAAAATCCCATCCATCCGAAAATAAGAAATAATTTAGTTCCGCATTTAATTGAAGGAACGATTTGCCTTATGAAGGCAAGAGAGAGACCAAAAGCGCCAGATGTGAGGGTTAGGATTGCTTTGTCGAATAGCCGCGCGCTCTCATGTTCCGCGTCGATGAGCGCCTTCCGTTCATCAAGATAAACATGATATTCAAGATCATCAATTTTGTTATAATTACTCTCGCTCATTACGCTCTTGACCAATAATATAAATATCTCGATTAAAGTTGTCAATTTTATCTTGTGCATATATTCTGGGTAGGCACGCGAAACTTAATAGAGCTACTATGATGAATTTCATATTTATGATAAAAAGGGGAAATGTTTTTAATAAGGGCAAGGAATTCAATTAAGTTCGATTAACCTACTACAGGGGATAAACATAAAAAACAGCTTTGTCGTTTATTATAAAAAGAAGAACTATTGAACGGGGGTGAAAGCCTCCAGCCTCATTTGCCTTAAAAAATTTCACAAAAACTGTTCAAGGTAATGAGATGCAAAATGGCCTGCGTTAACTTTTTGGGATGAAAGATAAAATGGCCGATGTGGAATAGCAACAATACGAACCATACATTAATGGCAAGAAGCTGCCTAATGAGGTTGAAGAGGAGAAAAGGCGAACAGGCAGGTCGAATTGATGGCTTATATTACGTTGTTTTCTGTTGGTTAAAATGGCGGGGGCATCAGAAACATTTCTGAAAATATTTCAAGTAAATCTGGTCATGTCGGGACAGCGGGAAGGTTTAAATTTAGGCTATTGACATAGAAACAAGATTTGCTATAATTTTGTAGTAAAAATGGAAGCTATCTCCAAATTGGATGCGATCAAAATATTACACCAAAAGAAAGTCACCTTTTTTGATGTGGTGGATGCCAGCAAAATCTTTGGGATAGAAAAAAGGAAAACGCTTTATGTCCTTTTACAAAGGTTAGAAAAGGATGGCGTGGTTAATAGAATAGTCAACGGCAAATACCATTTTGCTCTGAAAGAGTACCACGAATTTGAATTGGCCAATTTCTTGATTAACCCATCTTATATTTCCTTAGAAAGCGCCCTTTCTTTTTACGGAATTCTTCCTCAGTTTCCCTACACCATTACTTCCCTAACTCCCCTGAAGACTAAAAAGATTAATTACCAAGACAAAGAATATGAATATTCTCATTTAGACACTGGCTATTTCTGGGGCTTTTTAAAAAAAGATAAGTTTTTGATCGCTTCTCCTGAAAAAGCCCTTCTGGATGAGCTATATTTTATGGCTAAAAAATTGAGAAATATCCACCTTCAAGATCTCAATCTTAAGGCAATTGATAGGAAAAAAATCTGCGACC
>JBBIRN010000159.1:0-5712 GCA_037441785.1 Candidatus Aminicenantota bacterium
TATATTTTATTAAAAAGTGATGGCAAGAAGGCAAAAGTGAGTAGTGTAAACCACGTAGCAGTTTTTCTAAAAGATATTTTTTTCAATTCCAGAACTGGCCGCCTGGCCGTTAAAAAGAAGGACACCGAAAAATACTTTTTTTTCTATGAAGGAAAGCCTTTTAAGGTCAAAACCAACGTGAAGTCAGAAAGGCTGGGGGAAATACTGCTTAAGACCCAGAAGATTAAGCCAGAAACCTACAACCAGATTGATGATTATATTACCTCTGACCAGCCGCTCGGCGAAACCTTGAAGAAAACAGGCATAATCACGGAAAATGATCTCCGTGAAGCCCTGGCTTTTCAAATCAGAGAATCGCTTTTAAATGTTTTTAGCTGCTTTGACGCGGAAATAATCTTTCAGGAAAGAAAAGACTTAAAACCACCTGATGAGTTTCCGCCGGTGGATGTGCCCTTTTTGATTGATTATGGCATCAGAAGGCTGAAGTATGATTCTGTTTTGCAGAAAATTTTCCTCGGCAAAAAAGTCAGTTTGAAAAACAAGAAATACGAGCATTACCTGACGGATGAAGAAAAAATCTTACTCGACCGATTTTCCATGGCCCAGATAATTGACCAGATGGCCATTCCGGCCCGTTTTTCAAACGAAAGCTTTTTCAAGGCCCTTTTTCTTTTTTATTGCCTTGATATGATTGACGTTTCTGCGGCGGATACTTCTTACCGGAAAGATGATTACAGCCAGGGAAAACAGGGAAGAGAAACGATCAGTGAAGCAGAAGCCAGGCTGGAAGAAATCAGGGAATTAAAATCAACTCTTAAAAACAAAAATTATTACGAAATACTTGGAGTCAGCCGGGTGGCCACGGAAGAAGAAATTAAAAAGGCTTATTTCGGTCTGGCCAGAAAATATCATCCGGACCGTTTTCCGTCCGCCTTTGGCCATGAGGCCTTGATTAACGAAGTTTTTGACCTGATCACCACGGCCTACCGTACTCTGATTGACCCGGAAAAACGGAAACGTTACGAGGCGCAGATTACCGAAGGAGCCCCGGATTCGGCGGAAGACCTGGCCAGGAAGGCGGACATTAAGTACCGACAGGGCCGCACCCTTTTCCAGCAGGGTTTGTATGAAGAAGCCATCATCTTTCTGGAAGAAGCGATCCGCTTGCGCAAAAACAAGCCTGATTATTATCTGCTGCTGGCCATGGCTGAAGCCAAGTTACCCGCTTATAAGAAAAAGGCCGAAGAAGATTTTTTAAAGGTGATGGAGATGGAGCCCTGGAATCCAGAAGCTTACCTCGGGCTTGGTCTTCTTTACCTGGGTGAAGGGCTCAAAATAAAAGCCAAGAAATATATCAGCAAAGCTCTGGAAATTGACCCTGACCATCAACAAGCCAGGGCTGCCCTGGAAAGATTAGAAGGGGGAAAAAAGAAAGGGAGCTTTTTCAGTTTGGACCTTTCCACCCTGTTCAAAAAGAAAAAATAACTCAGCCCTCACCAATTAGCTTGAGAAACTCTTTTTCCGAAAGAGTTTTAACTCCCAGTTCCCGGGCCTTTTCTAATTTTGAACCTGGCTCTTCTCCCACTACCAGGTAGTCAGTTTTTTTGCTGACCGAAGAAGACACCGTGCCACCCAGCTTTTCTATTTTTTCTTTAGCCTCCTCTCGGGTCATGGAGGAGAGGGTGCCGGTCAGCACAAAAGTCAGGCCGTCCAGTGGTCTGGGGCCAGCCGCTTCTTCTTTTTCCTTGAAGTTCAGTCCGGCAGCCTTGAGCTTCTTAATCAGCTCCCGGTTTTCTGGTTGTTTGAAGAAAAAGACGATGCTTTGCGCCACCTTGGGACCCACATCTTCCACGGTCATTAGTTCTTCTTCCGTGGCTTCTGCCAGGCGTTCCAGGTCTTTAAATTTTCGGGCGAGCGATTGAGCCATCTTTTCGCCCACGTGTCGTATGCCCAGAGCAAAGATAAGCCGCCAGAGTTCTCGTTTTTTGGATTCTTCTATCTGTTGCAAAAGGTTTCTGGCGCTTTTAGGGCCCATCCTTTCCAGTTTTATCAACTGCTCGTATTTGAGGTGGTAAAGGTCAGGTATCTGTTTGATCAACCCCTGAGCCAGCAGTTGATCAACCCAGGCTTCGCCGAGTCCTTCAATGTTCATGGCCCGCCGGGAAGCAAAATGGATGATGGATTCCCGCAGGCGAGCCGGGCAAGAAGGGTTGATACAGCGGGAAATAGCTTCACCTTCTTCTTTGTATAATTTGGAATGACAGACCGGGCATTTATCCGGCCACCGGAATGGTTTTTCCTGGCCGGTTCTTCTTTCTTTCATGACGGAAACTATGTGAGGAATAACGTCGCCGCTTCTTTCCAGAAGGACGTAGTCACCTATCCTGATGTCCTTTCTTTTCAGCTCTTCTTCGTTATGCAGGGTACAACGGCTGATGGTGGTGCCAGAAATCTGCACCGGTTCCAGAATGGCTACCGGGGTGAGGGCCCCGGTTCGTCCGACCTGGATGATGATATCTTTTATTTTGGTCGTGGCCTGACGGGCCGGGAATTTGAAGGCGATGGCCCAGCGAGGCGATTTGGCGGTGGTGCCCAGCAACTCTCTTTGCCGGGTGGAGTTTACCTTGATTACCACGCCATCCACATCGTATTCCAGAGAATCTCTTTTTTCCGTCCATTCGTGGTAGTAATCAACTACTTCTTCCAGGTTACGGCAGAGACGGGAGTGGGGGTTGATTTTAAAGCCCAGTTTTTTCAGCTGCTGAAGGTTTTCCCATTGAGAGGCCATCTCCTGGCCGTTAATAAAAATGTAGTACAGAAAAATGTCTAGGTTCCGGCGGGCCACTTCTTTTGGGTCCAGCAAGCGGATGGAACCAGCCGCGGCGTTCCGGGGATTAGCAAAAAGGGTCTCGCCATTTTTTTCTCTTTCTTCGTTGATTTTCTTGAAAGACTCATACGGTAGATAAACTTCTCCTCTTACTTCTACCTCGTCCTTGATAGGAATACTTAAAGGCAAACTGCGGATGGTTTTAACCTGGGCTGTAACATCATCGCCGCGGAAACCATCACCCCTGGTGACGGCCTGCTGGTATTGACCGTTACGGTAGATAATGGACATGCTCAGTCCGTCTATTTTCAGCTCGGCCACGTATTCAATCTTTTCGCCGGGCAGAAGCTTGCGAATACGTTCTTCAAACTCCCGCAGTTCATCTTCGTTGTAACAGTTTTCAATGCTCAGCATGGGTCGGCGGTGTTCCACGGTGGGGAAGCCCTCCACCGGCTTTTCGCCTACTCTCTGGGTGGGCGAATCCGGGGTGATAAATTCAGGAAAGGCTTCTTCCAGTTTCTTCAGCTCAGCCATGAGCTGGTCGAATTCGTAGTCTGATATCTGCGGCTCGTTATCCACGTAATATTTTTTTTCGTGGTAAATGATTTGAGAGCGAAGTTCTTCTATTCTTTTTTTGGCCTGTTCGCGGGTTAATTTAATTTCCATTTCTGCCCCTCCTTTTCTTAAATATTTTAATACAACTGCACTCCCAATTTGAAGATAAAGAAGGGATTATCTGTTTCAGAGGAGAAGGGCAGAACTTGATATTGCTATCTGCTCAGAAACAATACTTATTCACTTAACCTGCTTTTATGAATTATTTAACGCCGAGTCTCTTTTTAGTTTCTTCAATGAGCTGGTTGAATTTGGCAATGGCCGCATTCTGCTGGGCTTTGAGCTTTTCTATTTCTGCTTTCATGGCCTCCATTTCAGCGGTCATCTCTTGCATTTTCTTTTTATCTTTTTCAGACAGTTCCTCTTCGCTCTTGCCGCCGAATCTTTCATTGAAGAATTTGGTCAGCTCGTCAAGTTCTTTGGCTTTATTCTGCAGGGCCTGGACGGTCTCATTATACTTCAGGTCTTTGTTCATGGTGAAGAAAAGCCCTTCCGCCATCTTCATGGCCATATCTGAGTTCTTCCTGGACAGAAAAGCTGCTTCCAGCGAATAACGGATGGCCTCGTTAACCACTGAGGGGTCGGTCTTAGCTTTGTTGGCCAGAATAACGGCAATGGAGAAAGCCAGCTCGCCATCCCTTTTCTTAGCATAGGCTTCTTTGAGTAGAGCCAGGGCTTCATCATTTTTATTAGCCTTAAGCATAACCTGACTGAGCAACACGGCATCATTGGGATCTTTGGTCTGATTATAAATGGTCCGGTAGACCTTTTCGGCCTCAGCGTAGTTTTGGGAGTCGGCGAAAGTTTTGCCCATCTTGCGCAGGGAAGCCAGTATGCTTTTGTCTTTGCTTAAATTATAAGCGTTGAGGTAAGCCTCCAGAGCTCCAGAAATGTCCTTGGCTTTTTCCGCGGCACTGCCCAGGATGAAATAGCCGGCGGCAATATATTTATTCCATTTCTCTTGATTGGCGCCCTCTTTGTTTTTCTCAGCCTTAGCCAATTCCATGAGCTGATTGGCGTAATTTTTTGCTTTGTCAAGATTCTGGCCCTGGCTTATGTAGGTGTTAGCCAGAAAAATCAGAAGAGAAGACTTGACCTCTGCATCCAGCCCTTCCATGGTCAGAGCTTTTTCTCCATAGGTAATAGATTCCTGTTGACTCTTACTGGGACAGGGAAGAAGACAGAGATAAGCGTAGGCATAGTTTTCGTACTGAGAACCCTTGCCGGCGTACTTGTTTATAAAATCTTTAAGCAGCCTGACCTTCTCGCAATTGTCCTGTACGGTCATAGCCTTGATGTAGGCTTCATCAGCCGGATTCTGAGCCAGAAGAGCTCCGGCCAGAAAGGTTAAAGTCAAAAGCATAAGGCAAATCTTTTTCATCGCTAACCTCTCAAAATTTATTTTGCTCAATATCTTGCCCTTAATTCTTTAAAATGTCAACTGGCAAATTTCCTAAAAATAGTTAAAACAAAAATTTATCATGCAAGTTATGTGCCAGTTTTCCGTTAGACTTAATTATTGGCTTTCTCTATAATAAATTATGGAAAAAATGAACCAGAATCAAGATTTTTTACGGCAGTTTGAACTGGAAGTAGGCGTCTCTCTCCGTCGCCAGGTTTCTCTGGCTAATTATTCCAGCTTCCGAATTGGTGGACCAGCCGATTATTTTTTTGAGGCCACCACACCCACCCAGCTGAAAACAGCCGTGTCCCTGGCCAGAAGGATGCGGGTGCCTTATTACCTTATCGGCGGCGGGTATAATATTCTCTTTGATGATGAAGGATATCGCGGGTTAATCATAAAAAATTCAGTTTCTGGTTTGAATTGCTCTCTGGAGGAAGGCCGGCTGGAAGTTTTTTCCGGTACCAGACTGGGACAGCTGGTCAGCCTGGCCGCGGAAAAGGGGTTGGCCGGGTTAGAATTCCTGGCCGGCATCCCTGGAACCGCTGGCGGTGCTATTTTTGGCAACGCCGGAGCTTTTGGTCAAGCTATCGGCGATTTTATCAAACAGGTTGAAGTCGTGGGCTCAGATGGGCAGGAAATAAGCCTGGACCAGGGAGCTCTTAACTTCAGTTACAGGTCATCAGCCCTAAAAAATAGCCACCTGATAATTTTAAAAGCTACTCTGGAGGTAAAACCGGGCTCTTCAGCCGAGATAAAAAAGAAGGTTGAATCTATCCTGGAAAAGCGCGCCGCCAAACATCCTCCTGCTGGTACACCCTGTGCGGGTAGCTATTTCAAAAACCCAATTTTACCGGACGGGCAGAGG
>JBBIRN010000160.1:0-3276 GCA_037441785.1 Candidatus Aminicenantota bacterium
CCCACAATTATTTTTGGAAAAGGGAATACGATTGCCAGCCTACCTATGAGGAATTGAAACCTATAAACAACTTCATCCATCGTGACATACCGTTCCGAGCATTGCCAGCCTACCTATGAGGAATTTTATTGAAATTAATTCACTTAATTTCAATAAAATAGTTTAAACATTTTTTTCTTTTCTGTATGAAAGCTATTAGTGAGACGCACATTAATTTTTTGCTTAACTTATGTTAATTTAATTTTATTCATTAACCTATGTTAAAATATGATAAGTTATTAACTTATGTTAATATTTGGGCTCATAAAGGAGCATAGGCTATGGAAAAGAATGAATTTATGACTATTCCCCAGCTGGCCAAGATTCTGGGAATAAGCAGAATCGCTGTCTACAACAAGGTAAAAACTGGAGAAATAAAGGCTATAAGAATCGGCAGAAACTATGCTATCAACGTTAAAGACATTGTTGACATCATCGGCCAGGAGCTTTTAAAAAAAGATAAAGAAGAAATTGATAGGGCAGTAACAAAGACTGTAGCTGAATATGGAGAATTCCTGAAACTTTTGGATAGAGAATGATTAAAATACTTACAGTAAGAGAAATAGAGTACATTGCCTTCAAACTGGCTCGGGAGCTTCTAACTTTTAATGAACCGATACCCGATTTTTCAACCCGATTTCCAAATATTCTGGAGAGCTGCCTGGCTGCACCATTTCAAAGTTTCTCAAAAAGGCAGCTCTATAAAGGTCTGGTGGGAAAAGCCAGTATTCTTTTTTATCTTTTAATTAAAAACCGACCATTTAACAGCGGCAACCAAACAATGGCGATTACTGCCTTGCTGGTTTTCCTTTATAAAAATAAAAAATGGATAAAAGTTGACACCCAGGAATTATACAATTTCACCATCTGGGTGGCGCAAAGCCCTCCACGGCTTAAAGATGAAACAGTCAAAGCTACAGAAAAATTCATAAAAATGCATCTGATTGATCTCTTTTAAGAGTCTGAAAATCAGGCTCGGACCACGGAATTTAGGGGCAAACAATAGCAAAATTCTTCAAGGCTTAATTTGGTCATATAAAATCATGTTAATTTATTTGTTTTAAATAATTTGGCGTGGTCCGACCCCATCAGGAAGTAGAGGTAGCGGATTTAATTAGGGCAACTACCTCTTCCCGGCTCTTTGCCTGGCGCAAGGCGTCACGGAATTCTTCATGAATGAGCTTGCGGGAAAGCTTCGGCAGAAGCTGGAGCTTCTGACGCACCTTCTCGCCCGATGGGAAGGACAGAGCCACCACCAGGTCAACCAGTCCGCCTTCTTTGGACTGCCAATCAACCGGCTGCTTCAACCTCAACAGAGCAATGCTCGGCGTTCTGACCTCAGGCGATTGACAGTGCGGAATGGCCAGACCAAAGCCAATTTCCGTGGCCACATCATCCTCTCTTTTCCAGAGAGCCTGCTCAAAAAGCGCCCGGTTGGAAACCCGCCCCG
The DNA here is from genome assembly GCA_037441785.1 of Candidatus Aminicenantota bacterium. Taxonomy (GTDB): domain Bacteria; phylum Acidobacteriota; class Aminicenantia; order Aminicenantales; family Saccharicenantaceae; genus Saccharicenans. The sequence continues at coordinate 1,490 of JBBIRN010000160.1, forward strand.
ACAGTTGAAGCATGACCGCTACCCGCTGAATCACTTCAGCCTTATTCCGGCAGTCAGCTTCAAGGTCAATAAGCTCCGGTGCCGTTACTTCCTCTGAAAAACGCGCCTGGTAAAATTGCTCCAGAAGGCGAGCGTTATCCTCAGCTGTGGCCGCTTCCATAGCTTCAGCCACCAGATGTTCACACTCATCCGTCCGGAGCCCGGAAAGGACTGCCTTGACCTCTGGTATAAACCCGGAGCTCATGCTCAGCTCATCAAAACCGAGTCCTACAAACACCGGCGTCAGCCGAGCCTCACCGGCGATTTCCCCGCAGAGCCCCACCCACTTCCCTTTCTGGTGTGCCAGGTCAATGGCCTGCTTCAAAAGCCGCAGCAGTGCCGGGTTGAGGGGCTGGTTCAAATACTTAACCCGCGGATTGCCCCGGTCGGCCGCAAAAAAGTACTGAATTAAATCGTTGGACCCAACGCTGAAGAAATCAACTTCTGCCGCAAACTTATCCGCCAGCAGAGCCACTGAGGGGATTTCCAGCATGATGCCAACTTCCACCTCAGGATTAAACGGCACTCCTTCCGCTTTAAGCTCTTCGCAGAACTTCCGCGCCTGCTCCCGCAGCCAGCGCACCTCTTCTACCAGAGCCACCATCGGAAACATTATCCTGAGCGGGCCATGCACCGCCGCCCTGAGGATGGCCCTCACCTGACTGCGAAAAAGCTCATAATGTTCCTGGTAGATTCTAACCCCGCGGTAGCCGAGAAACGGGTTGGGTTCATGAGGCAGGCTGACCGAGGGAATAGGCTTATCACCGCCGATGTCAAACGTCCTAAGGATGATGGGCCGGCCCTCAGCCTCCTCTGCCACCCGCCGGTAAAGCCGATACTGCTCCTCTTCGGCGGGCAACACTTGCTTGCCGTAAAGCAGAAGCTCAGTGCGGAAAATGCCGACTGCTTCTGCTCCATCCTGCCAGGCTTTTTTGAGTTCTTCTGGATGGCCGATGTTGGCAGCAATTTCCACTTTCCGGCCGTCGGCCGTCATCCCCGGAAGCTGCGCCTTCTTCCTTCTACCTTCAGCCAGCAACCGCTCGGCTTCTATCTCCGCTTCATAATATCTTCTAACGGCCTCGCCCGGCGAAACCACCACCACTCCCCGGTTGCCATCCACAATCACTTCCTCGCCCGGACGAATCAGCCGGCTGGCTTCAGCCACGCCCGTCACGGCCGGAATTCCCCGCCCTCTGGCCATAATCAGGGTATGAGAGGTTTGCCCGGCTTTTTCCAGAACCAGCCCGAGAATATGTTCCGGCTTAAAGCTTAAAAAATCGGAAGGAAAAAGGTCTTCAGCCACCACCACGGCCGGCTCTTTGAGCTCAGCTTTTAGCTCGCTCACCTTTTCCCAGCCAAGCTTTTCTAAAAGCCGCAGCGCCACATCTCCGACATCAGCCATCCTTTCCCGGAGATACTGACTTCGGGCGCCACCCAGAAGCTGGCTGAACTCCTCAGCCGCCTTCGCCACCGCAACTGTGGCCGCACACTTTTCCTTTTGTATCAATTCCTCAACCCGGCTGATAAAAGCGCGGTCTGAAGCAATGGAAAGATGAGCCTGAAGAATGTTTTTTTCCACACCGCTTTTTTCCGTGAGAGCCTGCTTAATTTCAGCCTGAAGCTCGGAGATAGCTTTAAAAAAGGCGGCTTTTTCTGCTTCGGCGGATAAGGCGCTGCTCCTTTTCTCTTTTTCTTTTCTTTCTCCAGCAAGAAGGCTTTCCCAGTCAGGGCCGCTCTTCAGCACAAAA
>JBBIRN010000160.1:3303-5698 GCA_037441785.1 Candidatus Aminicenantota bacterium
AGATGAAGCCGGCTGACCGGTTAAATAAACTTTCTTCTCATCCAGAACGATTCGGGGAACAATGGCTCCGGCCGCCGGAACTTCTTTCAGGGCGGCTTCTTCTCTGAGCGGCAGCTCCTGAAGCAAAAACTGCCTCAACTCAGCGGCAAATTCTTTTTCACTTTCACCGTTTCCGGCCACAATCAGGCGGCAGGTATCGCGGTGCTGGGTGTCAGAAGTCACCAGCGAGAGCACGCTCTTGGCGTCAGCTTTTCGCCCGTTGCGGAGGTTTTCCCAGATTATCTCGCCGGCAAAATTCTGACACTTTTCCTGGATGAAGCTGGCCGGCCGGGCATGAAGCCCCAGAGGCAGGGGAAATTCAAAAGTAAATTCAACCGCCAATTTCTTCCTTCACCTTCTTTAAAATTCCTTCGGCATTCTTGATGGCTTCCTGGACCGAAAATTCAAAAATCTTTTTGCCTTCAAAACGCTCGGCTTTCTGAACTGGGATGCCCACGGCCAAAATCACGGCGCTGGCTTCTTTGATGTCATCTTCTTGCAGTTCGTTTTCAATACCCATAGCGCCCTGGGTTTCAACTTTGATGGAGAAACCCATCTTCTTGGCCACCCGCTCTAACTGTTCGGCAGCCATATAGGTATGAGCAATCCCGGTAGGACAGGCAGTAACGGCTACCAGTTTCATCTTGTACTCCAGTTATTAATAATTAGAGTTTATTTTAGCACGAGTCAGCAACTTTAAAAGATATAAGCTTAAATTTCTGGTTAGGCCATTTATTTAAAAATATCATTAAAAAAGAAAGCCGGCTAGAGTTTTCCCGGGTCCTACGCTTTTTTTCGCTCTTATATTTTTAAACTTCTGGTAATACGGGCTGAAAATTATGAGCGGAAATTCTTGCTTATCACTTTGATTTGCGGTTGTACGCCAGGTTTAAAGGCTTTCCGCCGGGCAAGATATTTTAAATCACCTAAGCGGTTTCAGCTATAAGCAATATAAAAAATGGTAGGCCAGGTTATTTCAGTTACTTTAGCCATCCTGACTTTGTTTTTATTTTGGCAGTTTTATTCTGCGGGAAGAAATGCCTGCCGCAACAGCCTATTTAAGAATAAAAGTATAACAGGCACATTCCTGAAGCTAAACATCTGGATTTTTCTCAGCTTAACCTAATCTGTCTATTTGCTTGATACTGAGGCAGAGTCTGAGGCCGAAGTAGCTTCGGCTTTCTTTTTACTGCGGGCGCGAATCAGGGTCATCAGGGCAGCCACCACTAAAGTGCCGGCCAGGATGGCCACAACATACATCAGCCGGTTATCCACCACAGGCAGCACAATCGGTCCGCCGTGAGGAGCATGGTCACCAACCTTACCCAGCATGGCAATGACCGAGCCAACGCTGGAGCCGGCCATAATCACTGGAATGACGCGGAAGGGGTCGGCCGCGGCAAACGGGATAGCTCCTTCAGTAATGCCGATAGCGCCCATGGCCAGGGCGGCCAGACCGGCGTCCCGCTCCTGCTCGGTCCAGAGTTTTCTGTTGAGCAGCGTGGCCAGACCGAGGCCAAGCGGTGGGATGCAGATGGCGGCGGCGCAGGCTCCCATGATGAAATAATTCCCCTGCTGAATCATGGCCGCACCAAAAAAGAAAGCCACCTTGTTGACCGGCCCGCCCATGTCAAAGGCAATCATAGAGCCGAGGATGATGGCCAGGAGGATTTTGTTGCCGGTGCCCATCACCTGCAGCCAGCTGGTGATGCTGACCATCAGGTCGTGGATGGGAGCACCGATGATTTTATACATAATAATCCCGACTATAAATGAAGAGATGACCGGGTAAACCAGAATCGGCATCACCGGGCGGATGTACGGCGGCACTTTGATTTTTTTAAGATAAAAGACCACAAAGCCAGCCAGAAGACCTGAGACCAGCCCGCCGAGAAATCCAGCGCCAACCTGACTGGCAATATAGCCGCCAACGAACCCGGGCACCAAGCCGGGACGGTCGGCAATGCCAAAAGCGATATAGCCGGAAAGAACTGGAATCAGCAGCGAAAAAGCCGCGGTCCCGATGTCGTTGATGAGTTTAAGAAAGGGAGCCCGGCTAAAATCCGGACCGTGGGAAGTCATCGGCGCCAGAGCAATGGAGAGGGCGATGAGGATTCCGCCCGAAGCCACAAAGGGGATAGCATAAGAAACGCCGGAGAGAAGATATTGCTTAAACTTACTGACTTTCATGGCCGCCTCTTAAAATTTTTATTAAAATTATCGTTTAGGGTATTTCAAAAATTATATTATCATTTTGGGTATTTAACACTTTTTCCTTCTTTTTACTTCTGCCTTTCGGAAATAAAATAGTAACAAATAATAACCTGATAATTTAGGTTTCCTGCCAATTATAAAA
>JBBIRN010000161.1:0-5668 GCA_037441785.1 Candidatus Aminicenantota bacterium
TACACCAACATCGGCATAATCTACACCCGGCTGGGCGATTACCAGAATTCCACCCTTTACTACGATAAAGCTATAAACCTGGCTCTTACCGAAAAAGAAAACAGAACCCTCTGGGAAAGCTACCTGGAAAAGGGCAACCTGCTTAAAAAGCAGGGTGACCTCCAGTCTGCCCGTTTCTACTACCTGAATTCAATAAACATCATAGAGAGCCTGCGCTCCTCCCTGACTTCAGAAGAAGACAAAGTCAATTTTCTGGGCACAGATAAAAGACTGTATGCCTACCATAACTTGATTGACCTGTTGATAAAAGAAAGCCAGGCCACCAAAAACACCCAGCTGCTGGAAGAAGCTTTTTCCTACCTGGAAAGAGCCCGGGCCCGGGTTTTCCTGGAGCAAATAGAAGCGGCTAAATTAGCTGAAAGCCAGCCGGCCAACATCAAGCTGGTCAACCAGGAAAAGGAACTGATGAGCGACATATCCGGGCTGTTTACCAGGCTTCTTTCTCCTGGCCTTTCGGAAGAAGAGCGAACTTCTATTTTAAAAGAGATTAAAGAACTGGAAAATCGCCTGGAAAACGTAAAAAGGCAGATTCGGTCACAGAACCCGGCCTACGCTAAACTCATCTACCCGGAAATCATCAGCTTCTCTCAGGCGCAAAAAGAATTTCTTGATAGCAGAACAGCTATCTTCTCCTTCATGGTTGGCCGGGAGGTCTCCTATGCCCTGGTTTTAACCAGAAAGGGTATCAAGGCTTTTCCTTTACCTTCCCAGGAAGAACTGCGAAAGAAAGTTATCGCTTACCGCCGGGCTATTTCAGACCTGGATAATAAGGATTTCCAGCTGGGATTTGAACTTTACCAGCTCCTGCTGAAACCGGCTCTACCAGAAAACATCTCCCGTTTAATCATTGTCCCGGACAATGTCCTTAACCTGCTTCCTTTTGAGACCCTCAAACCATCCAACCAGCCAGGAGACTGGTTGATTAATCATTTTAACATAAATTACGCCCCCTCCCTTTCCTCCTTAAAGGAACTTGCCCATTTCCAGAACAGGCAGGGACGGGGAAAACCTTCCCGTACTCTTTTTGCCGTCGGAGACCCTTATTACGGTGAGCTGGAAAACAACGCGACCCAGATTTCTTCCAGAGACCTTTTTCAGGATTTTTATGGCTCTTCAGAAATAAGATTTTCCAGGCTAAAATACTCGGCTGAGGAAATCAGCCGGATTTCCAGGCTATTCCCCCATTCCACAGTCCTGGAAAGGGACAGAGCCAGCGAAGACCTGGTTAAAAGCGCCCGGCTCACTGATTATCGTGTCATCCACCTGGCCGCTCACGGCCTGATTGACGACCAGAAACCAGCCCGTTCCGCCATCATCTTAGCTCTTGATAACGACCCCAGCGAGGATGGATTCCTTCAGATGCGGGAAATCTTAAACCTGAAACTCAACGCTGACCTGGTAGTGCTCTCTGCCTGCCAGACCGGGCTGGGCCGACTTGTGCGGGGCGAGGGGTTGGAAGGCCTCAGCCGGGCCTTTTTCTTTGCCGGTGCTTCTTCGGTCTTGACCAGCCTCTGGGCCATCAACGACCAGGTTTCCTCCCAGTTCATGGAAAGGTTTTACCTCTATTTAAAATCTGCTAACAGCGTGAGCGAAGCCCTCAGAAAAGCCAAGCTGGAAATGATAAACTCTTCCGTTGTCTCCCACCCCTACTACTGGTCACCTTTCCTGCTGCACGGAAACGGCCAGATTAAAATAACCCGGCCCCTGGGGACTGACCGCTTCCTGCTGATTGCCCTGACCATGGCTGGCCTGGTCATCGGCGCCTTACTGATTTTTAAGAGGAAGCATATTATTAATCACCAGCGGAAGAACGAACTTTAATCCGCCTACTTGGTCAACCAGTCCTGGTCCTTAACAGTAATCAGGGCATAGGGTACCATCCACCACTGACAGAAAAAAACAAACACAGACTGCGGAATGCCATAAATGAATCTTAGGCCACGGCCGGGCTTGAAATGATTTAAACTATAAATCAAAGAGAGCATCAGGAGAAAGAAGAGCTGGTTGACAATGAATCCTGGATAGCGGAGAAAAGAATAAAGCAACAGGCTAACCAGTAACAGATGGAAAGGATGCATCAGCATCTGAAGCAGCGAATCAACAACCGCCAGAAGATAATGACCGGGTTTTTGCGACTGCCAGAAATATCTTATCAATAGCCAGTTTTCCCGGACATAACCTCTGGTCCAGCGTAAATACATGCGGTTAATGCGGGCTAGTCTTTCTGGTACTCTGGTATAAACCACGGCGTTGGCTTGATACTTAACCTGGTAGCCCTTTCTGATAACCAGATTGGTCAGGGCCCGGTCTTCTCCATGTTTACATTCTACTTTTAGAAACTTCTGGTTTAACCAGGGCCTGATAATTTTCTTCAGCAGGGATCGCCTGAAAGCACTCAAAGCCCCGGGACAGCACAGGACTCCGCCATAAACACTCTGATAAGCCCGGCCGAAGTCAAAGGACACCAGGTACTGAGCGGCCAGCATCCTGGTCAGTAAGTTCTTTTTCTCGTTAAGCACCAGAACCTTCCCGGCTACAGCTCCTACCCGGGAATCATTCATCAGCGGCAAAATCAGATTTTTAATCGCCTGGCGATGGACTTCGCTGTCCGCATCCGTGGTGATGATAATTTCGCCTCTGGCCTCCTTAAGCCCCAGAGCCAGGGCTCTTTTTTTGCCCTGATTCTTTTTAATCTCTACGATTTTCAAACGGTCTTTATAAAAATTTTTCATTTTGTCCAGAACCAGGCCGGTTCCATCCGTAGAACCATCATTAACGCAGATTAACTCCGGGGCTTCTTCTGGATAGTCGCTGGACAAAACTGCTTCAATGGCCCGGCCGATGCCTTTCTCTTCGTTATAGGCTGGCATGATAACAGAGACCAGGGGCCAGGCTTTATCTTTTCGGCCGCTATTAACTACCGGATGATAAAAAAGCCATAACCCGGCCCGAAACAACCAGCCAGCCAGCAGCAAAAAGAAAAACATCAACAATGGATAGGAAAGGGTTTTAACCAGGTTAGAACCGCTAACCAGCCGGCCCCAGAGTTCTATAATGCGGAGCTGATAAGCCAGCCAGATAACCAGCCAGCAGCTAAGAAGGCTTAAACCAAACTGCCAGAATTTGCTCTGCCGGGCTTTCTTTTTCTTCCACCCTTTCGTTTTCATGGCTTCTAAGCCAGCGGTTACAGTTCTTGGTTTGATAATAGCCCAGGGCCTTCTGGCAGTCAAGAAAACCAGAGTGTAAAAATAATAATTTAAGCAGAAACGAAATTTTCATATAATCAACAAAAAAAGAGGAGGATGAGAATTTTTCTGCCTTTCTGACATCTATATTAATAAAAGAAATTAAATTTGTTTATAAGAGCAATGACCTTACGGAAAAAAAGAGAGAAAGAATTTGAAAAATTATTAAGCACCTACGGAACTTTCCTCCAGGCCCTGGTCAGAAAATACAACCTGGACCGGTTTGGTCTGGAGGCTGATGACCTGCTGCAGGAAGTAAGATTAAAAATCTGGAAACTGGTAAATGATGAGAAAAAACTCCTCCATCCTGCGTCATATTTAAGGAAAATGGTGGACTCCGTGGTAATTGACCAGATCCGTCGGCTGAGGAAAGAAGAAGAACTCTTTCTATCCGAAAAGCAGAGGTTGATTTCTGAATTAGACCCTGACCCACCTGTTTACGACTGTTCGGCTTTATTCCTGAGGGAAAAAATCCTGGAGGCCCTGGACCGGCTGATGGATACCCGAAAGATGGTGGTAAAACTTTATCTCTTGAACATGAGCTTGAAAGAAATCGCCTCTTATTTGAATTTTAGTGAAGACAAGACAAGAAACCTTCTTTACCGAGGTCTAACTGACCTCAAAAACATCCTCAAAGAGACCATGGAGGAAAATGAGCAAAAAAATAGATAAGCTTAAAAATTCATTAAAACTGGACTCCTTCAACCCGAAAAATGAAGAAGTCCTGAGAGACCGGAAAGGATGTCCGTCCCCTGAAGAACTCCTGCAATCTTTTTCGCCCGAAGCTCCCTTAGAACTCAAAAAAAAGATCATTGACCATATAACTGAATGCCCGGCTTGCCGGAGTGAATTTGAACTGATCATGGGTTCACAGCAATTAGCCGCCCAGGCTGAAAAACTGGTTTCCGGGAAAAATCTTCCCCTGCTAAAAATCAGGTCGCTGGGGCTGTTTCTGGGTCATTACTGGAAGTTAGCAGCCGCCATGTCTGTACTGGCCGCCGTGATAGTCATTCTATTCTACCAGGCTTCGCCCTGGGCTTTTTTCCATCTGGAAAGAAGCACCAGCCGCTCTCTGATGTTCAGGATGAACGAAAACATTTCTTACCAGCCGTTAAAAATATCTTTGAGCTGGGAACCCGTCCCCGGAGCTCTTTTTTATAGAGTGGAATTATTCGACGAAAACATGCGCTTAATCTGGCAGAGCCCTCCTTTAAAACAGCCCGGGGTAGAAGTCACTGCTGACCTGATTAGCCAGAACCGCTCTTCTTATTTTTACTGGCATTTTCTGACCTTTACTTCAGAAAAAACACCTCTGGAATCACCAGTTCATAAAATTCAGCTGGCTGTTCAATAAATTCTGCTGCTGTCTCCACTCAGAATGAAGGGAGCCCAGTAATACGGGTGATAATTGGCTGAAGTAATAAAACCTATCTTAGCCTTTCTTAAAGATTCATCTTTATCCTGACCGGCCAGAAGTTCCCGGTAAAAAAGCTTCATAAATTCTGAGGTGGTTTTATCGTTAACGGACCAGAGAGTAGAAAGCACCGAGCGGCTGCCAATTAGGAGGAAAAGTCGGGGAAAGCCAATCACTCCTTCTTTTTTGACCACGGTTCCACGGCTGCTTTCACAGGCAGAAAGCACCACCAGGTCACTGGCCAGTCTCAGGTTATAAATTTCCCTGACTGTTAAGAAGCCATCCTCTTGACCATGCTGACCCGGGCGCAGAAGAAGAAAAGACCGTAAGGGGTTTTCTTCGTCTGCCACTCCATGGCAGGCAAAATGTATGACCTGGTAGTCTCTTAAATCAGTCTTTTTAAGGTTTTCTTCGCTGGCTCTTTTCTTCAGCAAAAGGTCGTAATCCCCGGCCGGAAAAAACCCGGCAATTTCTTTTAATTCCACCTGAGAATAAGGTAAGGGACTCAAGTTGGAAACCTGGTGCCAGCCATTGCTCTGAAGATTCAGATAACTGTCCAGCCAGCTCTTCTGTTCAGGTTCATAAGCTGGATTACCTACCCCCAGAAATTTTTTCCTGAACGTTCTTTCCCGCCTTTCTCTCATTCTGGACAGAGCAGCCAGACTGGGCAGGTAAGAGACTGGATATTTTTCTATTAAATAATATTCTTTATTTGGCCCTTCAGTCAGCACCAGAGTTTCAAAAGGCAGATAATGTAAAAGGCCGTCAGGTATAATTATCAGTCTTTTCCCGGTCAGAGCCCTGAGTATTTCCTCTGGCAACAATAGTTCCCGAACTTTTTTGCCCGCTCTTTTTAACTCTTCAGACGGTATTTCCGGTTGAGACAGGAGCTTAATATAAAGCTTAATGTCCTTTTCTACCTCGGTTTCAGACGCCAGCTTAAACGGCT
>JBBIRN010000162.1:0-5632 GCA_037441785.1 Candidatus Aminicenantota bacterium
ATAAAAGAGGAAAACATCACCCTGGATAAAACCCTGGAGATGGCTTCTTTTACTGACGAAGAGGGAAATCTGGTGGGAGATTTCCTGGGCAGTCGGGCTTTTACCGGGCAGTTACAGGTTGAGAATTTGAAAAAGGCTCGTACCCAGTTCGGTCATCCGCTGGAAGAAATCCTGGAAAAGGCTGGCCTTTCGCTGACCTCGCTCGCTGAAGCCGCCAAAACCAGGCCTGAGCTGGTAGCTTTTCTGGAATTACACATAGAACAGGGACCGGTCCTGGAAGAAGAAGGGGTAGCGGTGGGACTGGTTTCTTCCTTTGCCGGTAAAAGATATTACCAGGCCACTTTTGTGGGTCAGGCCGGACATGCTGGAACTATACCGCTGGAACTGAGAAGGGATGCTTTTATCGGGCTGGCTGATTTTGCCCTGCGGGCCCATCAGCTGGTGCTGAGGAAATATGAAGAAAATACCGTCACAGTGGGCCGGGTGACACTTAAACCAGGTTCTTTCTCTGTGATTCCGGGTGAAGCAGATTTTACCCTGGACCTGCGCAGCCAGGAAGCCTCTTCTTTAAACCACATGGAAGAAGAACTGCTGGCTTTAGCCAGGGAAGTAGCTTCCACCCGCAGCCTTTCCTTTTACCACAAGCTGGTTGACCGCACCGAACCAGTAAAAGTAGAAACCGAGCTCTTAACCCTTCTGGCCAAATTATGCCAGCAACTTGGCTATGACTACAGGCTTATTCCCAGCGGTGCCGGACATGATGCCCAGATAATCTCTTCCCTCTGCCCTTCGGGAATGATCTTTATTCCTTCTGTTGATGGGCTGAGCCACGTGCCGGAAGAAGCCATCAACCCCGAGGACCTGGAAAAGGGAGCTAATCTGCTGCTCCAGGCTATCCTGCACCTGGCTTCCTGAGCTCTCCCTGACCTTTGCTTAAATAAAAGAAAGGCTTTTTAATCCAGCTCTTCACCCAGAAAAACTTTTCTCATTTCCTTGATCAGGGCCCGGTGTTTTTTGGCGGCCAGCATCTTTTCCCGGGCTCTTTTGGACCTCTTTCTTTTCTGCCTTCTTATTTTTTCTATCCTCTGTTTCTCTTCCGTTTCTTTCCCCAGAAGCCTGGCTTCCAGCTTTTCCACCAGAATCCGCCTGGCCAGAAAGCGGTTGAGGGCCTGACTTCGTTCTCGCTGGCATTTTACTTCCAGGCCCGTGGGCAGGTGTTTCAGGTAAACACAGGTGGCTGATTTGTTAACCTTCTGACCGCCCTTGCCTTGAGAACGGATAAATTTTTCTTCCAGGTCAGATTCTTTAATGCCCAGCCTGGCCATTCTGTCCAGCAGGTCTTTTTCTTTTTCAGGTCTGACTGGAAAAAGTCCCATGAAGATTAACCTCTTGTTTTCCGTGTTTATTCTAACAAAATTCTGCCGTTTTGTAACACCAGGAAAAAAGTTCATCTGCTGCGCATCTGTCGGGGCTTTTCTTGATTTAGTTAAAGCCCGAAATTTTCTGATTGGGCCTCAACTTTCCTGCATCCTTCTTCCTCTGGACAAAGACCGGATACCAGCCTCAAGCGGAAAGAATTTTCTGTTTGACCTCAGAAAAGTCTGGGGTTAAACTTTTATTCTTATTTCGGGCAGGAAAGGATGAGAAAAATGAGACACAAAAAATTCTGGCAGAAAAAAATTTCAGTTTTTATTTTTCTGGCTGTTTTTCTGTTTACCGGTCTTATTTCCGCAAGCCTGGCTCAGACCAGGAAAAAAGCTTCTAACCAGCCAGCACCGCTCAAAGATTTTTACCAGGAAATGATGGCCAGGGTGCCGGCCAATTTGCTGACCGTGGCGGAACGCAGCCAGTTTACGGCCACTTCTCTTTACCAGGATGTGCTGAATTACATCAGCGAACTGCAAAAAATAAGTCCCAACCTGGTGGTAGAAAACATCGGCCGGACAGCTGAAGGTCGGGATATTCCCATGCTCATCCTGAGCCACCCGCCAGTCTATACTCCGCAGGCTGCCCGGCAGATGAAGAAGATGGTGGTTTACATCCAGGCTAACATCCACGCCGGGGAAGTGGAAGGCAAGGAAGCTTCGCTGATGCTGGCCCGGGAAATTCTCCTGACCAGTGAACATCCTTACCTGGCTAACCTGGTTATTCTGATTGTGCCCAACCTGAATGCCGACGGTAATGAAAAAATCAGCCCGGCAAACAGGCCCCAGCAGCCCGGTCCAGAAAAAGGCGTCGGCACCAGACAAAATGCCCTCAACCAGGACCTTAACCGGGACGCCATCAAGCTGGAGAGCCCGGAAATGAAGGCCGTGGTCAGTAAGATACTCAACCGCTGGGACCCCGCCCTGGTGGTAGATTGTCATACGACCGACGGCGCCTATCACCAAGAAACAGTTACCTATTCCTGGCCGGTAAACCCCAACTCCGACCGCCAGCTTCTTCTGTACCAGAGAGAAACCATGCTGCCAGCCATTATCAAAGGCTTGAAGGAAAAATACCAGACTCTGGCTGCCCCCTACGGCATGTTCCGGGACTGGCGGGACCCGGCCAAAGGCTGGGAAACTTTTGAACCCCAACCCCGCTATTTCACTAATTACGCCGGCATTCGCAACCGTTTATCCATTCTGGATGAAAACTACGTCCATGCTGATTATCGCACCAGAGTCATAAGCTGTTATTATTTCCTTAAATCCATCCTTGACTACTGCAGCCAGAAGACAGCCGAAATCCAGAAACTTCTGGAAGAAGCTGACCAGCGCACCGTTCTCCAGGGATTAAACCCCCAGGGCCAGAGTTTTGCCCTGGACTTTGAGCTTAAAGCCCTGCCCAACCCGGTCACCATCAACACCTATGAAACCGAAGTTGCGGAAAGACCAGGCGGCGGCTTCCCCCAGCTAAAACCAACTGAGCGCCTTAAACCGGTATCTGTTCCTTATTTTGCTGATTACCTGCCCAAAAGAACCATACCTCTGCCCTACGCTTATATCCTCAGCGTCCCAGACCCGGTGATTATAGAAAAACTAATAGCTCATGGTTTACTGGTGGAAAGCCTGACTACAGAGGCAAACTTAGAAGTTGAAGTTTTTCAGCCCAAAGAAATTAAAGCCAGCGAACGGCCCTTCCAGGGACACCGGCTGAACAAGTTGCAGGGAGAATACAAAAAAGAAAACAGAAAATTTCAGCCGGGCACTATTCTGGTCAGAACTGCTCAACCGCTCGGTTACCTGGCCGCTTACTTGCTCGAGCCGGAAAGTGATGATGGTCTGGTAGCCTGGAATTTCTTTGATAAATATCTTTTCGGCCAATGGCAGCGCGGCCTGTCTGAACTTCCTGTTTACCGCTTGCTCATTCCAGTTAACCTTCCGGCTTTAAGATTAAGTGAGTAAGCAAATTATTTAATAGTCAGGTAATTAAAGAATTAAGAAAGATTCTAAGTAAACTGGCCAAAAAATAAATTCCCAAGCCAGAGCCAAGCAGTATTATTAACCAGAATTACCTGGCATTATTGACGAGAAAAGTTTTGTTCTTTTTTCCCATAAATTTTACTCTTCCCTCTTCCAATTTAAATGGCGGCCAGAACCTTTTTATCAGGCGTTCTTCTATCTGGGTGTCTTAAATTTCTTCTGCTGATAGAAAATTTCCTGCTCCACATTTCTGGAGTCCCTGATTTTATATCTTGAAATCAGGCTGGACTTTAGATCGCCTTTAGGGAGATGAATTTAAGAAACGGACAGCCGGGTTAATTATTTCTTTTTCTTCTCTTTGGCTGAGGGTTTAACTTTTCTGGCAGTTTCTGAGGGGGCTTTCTTTTTCTCTTTCAGAGGTTTTTCTTTTTCCACTTTTTCTCTGGCCTTTTCCTTTTTTTGCTGGGCCACCAAGTATTTACCGCAATTTTCACAGACATAGATGTCGTTGCTTTCTTCAATGGCTGAAGCCATCTGCGTGGAAACACTCATGTTGCAGCTCTGGCACACCCCATCAATTACTTCGGCCACGGCGTACCCGTACCTATCCATCAATAAATCAAAACGCGCCAGCAGCGACTGATCCAGTTCTTCCCGGATTAAATTCCGGTGCTTGAGCAGCTCATCCAGTTTTTCTTTGGGAGCGCGGCGGATTTTTATTTCAATGTCCTGCAACTTTTTCAGCAGGCTGGCCCGGTTGATAATCTTATCTTCCCGGGGAAAAGAGAAATGAATTTCGGAAAGAACCTGGTAAAGTTCGTTTTTATCCCTGGCTCGGAACAGACGTTCGCGGTTCTCCGGCTTGATGAGAAAACTGGCCAAACCCGCGAAAAGGTGGTTAAACAGACCGGGAATAGTCGGGTTCCAGACCACCAGGATGATGAGGTTAACCGGCAGTCCATCCGGCGCTTCAAAATCAATGCCTTCTGAAGAACGGCCGACAGCCACGGCTATTTCTTTTTCTGTATCAACCCGGGCATGAGGCACAGCAATACCATGACCAAGAGCAGTGGATTCCAGGTTCTCGCGGTCAATTATTCTGGTCAGGGTGAGGTTCTTGTTGTTGATCAATTTCTCCTTGACCAGGCTATCCAGAAGCTCTTCAATGGCGGAAAGTTTTTCTTTACTTTTAAGGTCAAAGATTATTTGATTGGGCTTAAGAAATTCACCAAAAGACGTCTCTCTGAGGTTCATGTTCATTTTGATTTTATCATAAAAATCAGGATTTTCAACTAACTTTCAGGTTAATTTTCTGGCCGGCGAAAAGAGCTGGTCGGTTTAAACTGGGGAAGTTTTTCCTGCTGACCCAGTAGCTCAATTATTTCCCTGGCCCAGCGCAAAATCTGCAGAGCTCCCCGCAGGTCCCAGTCAGCCTGCACCTCGTCCGTGACCTGGTGATAAAATTTTTTCTGGTATTCCTCTGACTTTCTTATTATTTTATCCGGGTCCGGCCCTCTGGCCACCACTCCTTCATGCAGCCAGACGGCAGGAATACCATGGCGAGCAAAACTCAGCTGGTCCGAACGAAAGAAAAAGCCATAGTTTCCACCCCTCTCCGGGATATAGCGCAGACCAAGACGTTCCGCCGCCTGGCGGCAAATTTCATCCAGGTCCGAATGACTGGCACCTATGGCATAAACATCTTCGGTTTCGCCCCAGACATTGGTCATCTCCAAATTCAGGTTGGCCAGAATTGAAGAATTGGGAAGGGGAAGATGCGTTGCCAGGTAAGAAGAACCTAACAAATTTTGCTCTTCCGCCGTAACCGCGGCAAAAATCAGGTTAACCGGGATATCTCCCCTGAATTGAGCATAGTAACCGGCTAAAGCCAGCAGGCAGGCCGTGGCTGCACAATTATCCACGGCCCCGTTATAGATTTGATCTCCCTGGAGGTTGGGGTCCCGGCCGAGGTGATCATAATGAGCAGAAATAATGACATATTTGTTTTTAGCTTCTGGTCTTAAACTCTTCAACCAGGCCACCACATTCTCAGCCTGAACCGGTCTGAATTTTGGCTGCTGCCGGACTTTAATTTTAAGCCCGGTAGCCTTAGGGCTAAAGTTTGGCGTTTCTGCTTCAGCCAGAAGTTTCTGGCGGTCCAGCCCGGCCAGCTCAAATATCTTGCTGGCTAAGTTTTCCGTCACCCAGCCCTGAAAATAAAGACT
>JBBIRN010000163.1:0-5591 GCA_037441785.1 Candidatus Aminicenantota bacterium
GGCAGCGTGGACCCGACGACTGGAGTTTTTAACTTCACCTGCCGGGAAGCTTACCTGATAGAAAATGGCCGAAAAACCACACCGGTCAAAGGAGCCACTCTTATCGGCAGCTGCCTTGATATCATCACTAAAATAGACGCAGTGGCTGATGATCTGGATTTCGGTCCCGGGATTTGTGGCAAAGGGCAGTCAGCAGAAGTAACGGCCGGCCAGCCGACCGTCCGCATTCGCGGCATCACGGTTGGTGGAACCAGAGCGCGAGGATAACAGGAGGAAAAAATGGATTTAAAAAACATTGCTGAACAGGTAATCAAAGAGGCCCGAAAAAAAGGAGCGGACCAGGCAGAAGTTTACCTGGTCAATAGCCGGCAGCTGAGTCTGGAAGTCCGGAACGGCGATGTAGAAAGTGTGCAGGAAGCCAGTAGCTACGGACTGGGTCTGCGGCTGATTAAAGATAAAAAGCTTGGTTTTGCTTACGTTAATGATTTCCGGCCGGAAAGTCTGGAAGAAGTAATCAGACGGGCTCTAGAATTTGCCCGGGCCGTTTCGGCCGATGAAAACAACGTTTTACCGGATGACCCAGGAATGACCGAAGTAAAAGGACTTTATGACCCGGGATTGGCTCAGGTTCCGCTGGAGAAGAAAATCGGTCTGCTCCAAGAAGTGGAAAGCCTGGCCCTGCAGGTTAAGGGAATAAGCAAAAGCGCGGGAGCCAGCTACAGCGAAAGTGAAGGAGAAATTATTCTGGTTAACTCCCTTGGGCTAAGGAAAAGTTATAAAGCCTCCGGCTGCGGTTATGGCGTGGGAGTTATCGCAGAAAAAGGAGAACAGAAATCTTCCGGTTATGAATCCTGTAACCGCCGGTTTTTCTCCGACCTTAAACCGGCAGCTGAAGTAGCCAGAGAGGCCGCCAGAAAAGCTCTGGAAATGCTGGACCCCAGACCAGTGAAAACCCAGAGAGCGGCCGTCATTTTTGACCCGGATGTGGCCTATGCCATCCTGGGAGGAATAATCCAGGCGGTTAACGGCCAGAGTGTTTTGCAGGGCGCCAGCTTTCTGGGAAAAAAGCTCGGCCAGAAAATAGCCAGCGAACTAATCACTATCATTGATGACGGAACACTGGAAAAAGGGTTGGCCAGCGCTCCGTTTGACGGTGAAGGAGTGCCCACCCAGAAGCGGGTTATCGTGGAAAACGGTGTTCTGAAGGGTTTTCTCTACAACACTTATGCCGCCCGAAGAGCCGGGGTTAAAAGCACCGGAAATGCCACCCGGGCTGGTTTTACCAGCCTGCCAGGCATTGGCCCGCATAATTTTTACCTCATGGGCGGCAGCCACAAACCAGAAGATATCATCGCCGCCACGGAAAGGGGGGTGCTGGTCAAAGAAGTAACTGGCTACGGTATTAACCCGGTTAACGGCCATTTCAGCGGTGGGGCTTCTGGGCTGTGGGTAGAAAACGGAAAAATTACCTTCCCGGTCAAGGGCATTACCATCGCCGGCACGGCGGAAGAAATGCTCAACGGAATTGACCTGTTAGGCAATGACCTGGATTTAAACCGGAGCACCACCGCCCCCACGTTACGCATAAAATCGCTGCAAATAGGCGGGGAATGATTCAAAAATAGTCATTCCCTTTTTATTTTTTTATTTTATTTTTATTTCATTTCAGGCTGAGGCTTTTTTCCAGGTAACCGCCCTTGAGGGAATCATAAACGAGTTTCACTTCGCCGCTGCCCTCTATCAACAAACGAAAATCAACCCGACCGAACCCGGGAATTCGGTTTTCCACCAGAAAATAATTGTCTCTGACTTTTACCGGTTCCACCAGTTGTCTGAAACGATCCTTAAGAAGACCGGCAGAAACCAACTTAGCCTGTCCCTTTAGACTGAGCTGGTCGGCCCGATGCAGTTTTTTCTGGACGGCCTGAGCAGAAATAGAAGGAGTGACCTGCTTGTTAGTCACTCTGATGTCCACCTGGAAAAGACCATTCTCCAGCTTCTGTACTTTAACCTCTTCAAAACTCAGCCGCGGCAGCTGGTCAGCATGATAAAGCACAAAGGCGGTGTTGCGGTGGCAGGTCTCAGCCAGGCGGAAAAGGGCTGGCACCCGCCGGCCAAACTTCTTCACCCCGCCTATTTCTATATCCCCATAGAGCGGGTGTTTGTAGGGCTTCCATTCTACTAATTGTTCGCCCATCAAAACCAGCTGGTGGTAGAGAATTTCTTCCTCGCTGGCTCCGGGCCCAAACATGGAAGCCCGCGGGTCTTCTTCTTCAGCTGAACCAGAACGTCGCGGCTGGGTGCCGGCATACTGGTCAAAATCAAGTTCATTGGAAAAGGTGAAGATGCCCAAGGTGTTATAAAAGAAATCAATGCTACCGCCATAAACCGTGTACATATCCTTGTAGATGGTGATGTAGCGGTAGCCGGGTAAAATCTTTTCTCCATATTTACCGATAAAATCATAAACCTGACGGTCAGCTGGTGGCACTTCTCCCAGGTTTTTGGCTCCTGGACCGCGCAGGATCATGCCGCCATAGTTATGAAAAGATTGGGCTCCCATGATGTTGGGGTGAGACATGATAAAATCTCGTACAGCCTTGGTCTCCGGCCAGCAGAAAGGATATGGCCCGGCTCCTCTCTGGACGTAATTAGGTTGCCAGTTGTAACCAAAGTTTCGGTTCATATCATAACCACCCGGGCCATCTTCGTTAATCAGGCCATCTCCGTCGTTGTCAATACCTTCTTCACCCAGAAAGATGAATTCACCCTTTTCCCCGGGTTTGCAGGGAATCATCACCAGCGGATTATCAGGGCTGGTTTTATAATTGCCATCTGGTACTCTTTTTCTCATGTAGGTGATAGAGCCATCCCCATCCAGGTCATCGGGTCCGTCTTCATCCAAGAGGCCATCACGGTCATCATCGTAAGGCGCAAGGCCGGAGCGGGGCGAGTTAGAATCAGCTGGCTGGTGCAGAAAATAATCGCGGCTATCAGGGTTCATGGTCGGTACAATGTAGAAAGCGCGGTCACGCAGCAAACGGTCCACGTATTCCAATTTCCCGGCATTTTTCAGAAGGTAGTAGATGGTGTAGAGAGCTACTTCTGCACCTTGAATCTCGTTGCCATGAATGTTTCCGTCTATGTAAAAACCGGGTTTTCGCTCGGCTGGACCGGTGGCTGGATTATTTATAATTACAGCCCAGATATCCCGGCCCTGGTAAGATTTCCCGATAGAAACCAGCTTCATCAACCGGGGGTAGGCCCTTTCCAGGTCTTTTAAAGCCCGGGTGAGTTCAGCATGGTCGTAAAAATGGTCAAAAGACAGACGAACTTCGCCGCTGGAGCTGGTATTCTGTCCGGCCGAGGCGGTCAGCCCAAGTCCCAGGCAAATTATGGTCACAAGGCAAAACAAGGTATATATTTTTTTCATGGCCATTCTCCTAATCAATTTTTAAACTGAACTCCAGGGGGTTGATTTTATTTCCCCAGACCTTACCCTTGAGCTGAGAACCTTTTTTACCCTGGATAGTCCATTCCAGTTTACGGGTTTCGCCGGCCTGAAGGAAAGGAAGCATTTCCACCGGCTTACCGGCAAAAAGCTTCTGGCCGGGTTCTAACATCAGCTTCACCCGCAGCGGGTAAGCCGTTAGCGCCCGGCGTCCCTGGGCTGTGGAAGTCGGCAGAGCTCCTGTGTTCTGGAGGTAGATAGTAACCCGGTAAGTCTCAGGTCCGAGTTTTTCTATCTTATGACTCTTTAAAACCAGCTGGGGTAACTTCTCGGGAAGTTTAAGGCAAAAGTCAGTGTGAAATTTTATTGAGCTCTGAAGCTGTTCAGCTGGTGGAACGTATTTTAAGTAGGGAACAAAGCCACCAATTTCCACCTCTCCTAACTGAGGATGACGGTAAGGCTTCCAGTCCACAAAGCCGGCTCCTTTGAGCACAGTATCAGAATAGGTGAGAAGGTAAGCTTCGGGATTTTCTTCCCCCGAAGCTCCAGCCCTTGACCTGGGCATTTTTTCCATCATCTCCGCCATGCGGGCTGGCGTAACCTGTCCGGATTTTACCATGTTCATCAGCATGGAAGCGTTGAAGTTAGGGGGAGCTCCCTGTTCCTTAAGAAAAGCAGCAATTTTTTCTTCTCCCAGGGCTAAGAATTCTTCTGAGGACATGGATTTCAGCCTGTCCACGGTCAGGGTTTCTTTTTTTTCTTCCTTTTTTGGCTCCGGCACCTGCCAGAGGTCAAAGGAAAAAACCGGAACTCCATACTGATAATAACAGAAGGCAGCAAACGAACCTTTGCCCACGCCTTTGGCTCTTTTTTCTAAATAGTCCAGCCCAGCCTGTTTGAGCCCCTCTTTGTACACCTTCTGGATTTCTTCATACATGACCTGGTCAGCCCGGTCTATGGTCATAGCCGGTCCAAGGCCAAGAAAGGTAGCTATCATGCTTTCATCAATTTCCATGCCACCACCAACACCTGAGGCTTTCAGAGCCTCTACGATTTCTTTCAGGGTGTACTCTGTTTCCGGGTCCAACCCAAGGAAAGTGGCAAACTGGCGTGGCACCCTAACTTTGTCCGCACCAACCCTGGCCTGGCCTGTTTGTTGCATGTTAAGAAGGTTATTTTCCGTGGAAAAATTTATGACCATAGCTATGTTATGATGGTCAAACATGAACTTCAGCAGAGCTTCTACCTCAGGTTCTGAGGCTGGATAGAGGCCCGCTCTCTTCTCAAAATACTCAAAGTCGTGGGCAAAATTGCGGTTTAAAGACGCGCCACCAGGTCCGTCCTCGTTGAACTGTCCGTCGCCGTCGTTGTCCACTCCCTCAGTATAAAGCAGGTATTCTCCCTTTTCTCCTTTTTTAGGATCGGCCAGTCTCATCAGTCTCGGATTTTTGGGGTCAATGATCCACTGGCCTTCAGGACTTTTAAGCCTCATCAGGGTGATAAAGCCATCTCCGTTGAGGTCCTCGGGGCCGTCTTCATCCACCAGACCATCATTATCTTCATCAACCGGCCTGGCGTTAAAATCCCGTTCCAGCTTCGGCTTAGAGAAATAGGCTGAAGCTGCATCCGGGTTGAGAAGGGGAAAGATGTAGACAGTATGGCTTTTTAGAAACTCCGTCCAGCTTTTATCGCGGCCGTATGCGGTCAAAATGCTTTCAGCTAATTTCAGAGCCGTTTCCGTGCCCGGAAGATGAAATCCTTCCAGGTTGGCCGTAATCAGCACAGCCTGCCTTTCTTCTGGCTTGAATTTCTGGGTCTCAGCGGCTATTTCAAGCCCAACAAGGTCCAATTTTCCAGCTGATTTTCCCAGAACTATAAAGCGGAAGGTATCCGGTTTTTTAGCCGCCAGGTCCTTTAAGATAGATATGACTTCCTGCGGGGAATGGTATTTAAATTCCACCTGAGCAGATAGATTAAGCCAGAAACCGGAAATTAAAATAAACCCGCTCAGCCAAAAAAATTTTTTCTTCTTCCTTAAGTTCATCCTGAAGCCTCCTTAGCTTATAGATACGGAAAAATTAATCCCCAGGTTTTCAACCTGATTAAATTTCTGTTTAAAGGTTAACGCCTCTTCAAACTG
>JBBIRN010000164.1:0-5556 GCA_037441785.1 Candidatus Aminicenantota bacterium
GACTTATGCCGTGGCCATTGTAATTTTAGAAAAATAAAACGGGGAGGTGCTATGTCTAACTTCGGTTCTTATGAAGAAAGAGTGAAAAATTTTTCCTGGGCGATTTCCGAACAGGAACTTGGCTACCAGCCGGGACAGGTTATCAACATCGGCTGGTATTGTTCAGACCGTATCTGCCAGTTAGGGAAAGCAGATAAAGTGGCGCTCATCTGGGAAGGATTTACCGGCGAAAGGAAAGTTTTCACCTACAATGATGTACGCCTTTATTCCAACACCATTGCCCGCTTTCTGACCGACCTGGGACTAAAAGCTGGCGAGAGGGTCTGTTTGTTTATGGACAGAGTCCCGGAACTTTACATCGGGTTTGTGGGCATTTTAAAAACCGGGGCTATCGTCCAGCCCCTTTTCTCCGCTTTTGGTGAGGAGTCTCTTTTCGTCCGTCTGGAAAATGCTCAGACCTCAGCCATACTTACCCAGAAAAAGCACGTGGCCAAAATCAGGAAGATCAGGGACAGATTACCCCATCTCAAACACATCATTATCGTGGATTATGACGGCAAAACACCACTTCAGGAAAGAGAAGTGGCTTTTTCCATGGAAGGCGCGGAGAAGGTAGAAAATTACGAGGTCTATCCTACCTACGCTGAAACACCTTCCGTGCTGCATTACACTTCGGGTACCACCGGCATGCCCAAAGGTGTGCAGCATGTCCATTATTCTTTGATTTCTCAATACCTGACGGCTAAATGGGTTCTGGACCTGCGCGACGATGACATCTACTGGTGCACGGCCGACCCCGGCTGGGTGACCGGAACTTCCTACGGCATCATCGGGCCCTTCAGCCTCGGCGTTACTCAGTGTGTGCTGGACAGCGGTTTTTCCGCCGAAACCTGGTACAAATTTATCGAGAAAAACCGGGTAACGGTCTGGTACACAGCGCCAACCGCTATTCGCTCCTTGATGAAAGCAGGCGATGAAATAATTAAGAAATTTGACCTGTCATCTTTAAGACACCTGGCCAGCGTTGGTGAGCCACTCAACCCTGAAGCCGTGAACTGGTCCATCCGGGTTTTTGGCAAACCCTTCCATGACACTTACTGGCAGACGGAGACCGGGTGCATTGTCATCACCAATTTCCCGGGGATGCCGGTTAAACCGGGCTCTATGGGACGTCCCTTCCCGGGCATTACCGCCACAGTTCTTAACCCCAATAATCACGAGCCCTATCCAGAACCCGGACGGATTGGCCTCATCGGCCTCAAGCCAGGCTGGCCTTCTATGATGAGAACTTACTGGAACAATGAGGAAGCTTACAAAAATAAATTCCGCAACGGCTGGTACCTGACTGGTGACCGGGCCCGCATTGATAAAGAAGGTTATTTCTGGTTTGTCGGCCGGGACGATGATGTCATCAACACCGGAGGGCACCTGGTCAGCCCGTTTGAAGTGGAATCGGCGCTGTTGGAACATCCGGCGGTGGCAGAGTCGGCCGTGGTCAGCAAGCCAGACCCGATAAACATGGAAGTGGTTAAAGCCTTCGTCACTCTGAAGCCAGGTTTTACGCCCTCTAAGGATCTGGAGCTTGATATCATGAATTTTATCCGCAAGAAGCTATCACCGCTGGCCATGCCTCAGGAGATAGAGTTTATTGATGCCCTGCCCAAGACCAGAAGCGGTAAAATTATGAGGCGGATTCTGCATGCCAAGGAGTGGGGTGAAGAAATAGGAGATACCTCCACCCTGGAAAACGAATGAAGCAGTTGAAAAAATAGTGAGCTTGAATAAAAATTAAATAAAAGAAAAAAGGAGTTTAGCGATGGACGAACTGAAAGAAGTTATCAAGAATTACATCATCAACGAGTATCTTGAACCTGATTCTGAGCCGATTACCTACGACACACCTTTGATTTCCGGCGGGATAGTAGATTCCTTTTCCATGGTTTCTCTGAAGAGGTTCTTGGAGAATAAGTACAACATCCAGATACCGGATGAAAAAGCCACTCCCGAAGCTTTTGACTCGGTGAACAAGATAGCCGAGCTGGTCCGCGAATTTACCAAAGTTTGAGCTGAAGGTTTTCCGCTTGACCGGAAAAAATCATCCGGCCCGGCGGCTGAAGCATAAAAAGAAAGGAGGAAACCATGGCTTTCCCTGATAATGTCAGGCAATTGTATCAGGACCAGCTTAAGGCCCTGAAAGAAGCCGGGCTTTTTAAAGAAGAAAGGTTTATCCATTCTCCTCAGGCAGCTGACATTGAAGTTGAATTCCCGGCCGGTTCTTCGCTGAAGAAGGTTATCAACATGTGCGCCAACAACTACCTCGGTCTGTCCAGCCATCCCGAGGTTATCAAAGCGGCCCATGAAACTCTGGAAACGCGCGGTTTTGGTATGTCCTCGGTCCGTTTTATCTGCGGCACCCAGGATATTCACAAGGAGCTGGAAAAGAAAGTAACTGAATTCCTGGGAACAGAAGACACCATTCTTTTTCCTTCCTGCATGGATGCTAACGCCGGGGTGTTTGAGGCCATTCTGACCAAGGATGATGTTATCATCTCTGACCGGCTGGTGCATGCTTCCCTGATTGACGGCATCAGACTCTGCAGTGCTATGCACGACACCTACAAGCACTCGGACATGGAGCATCTGGAGCAGAAACTGCAGATGTACCAGGACAAACGGCTGCGGCTGGTGGTCACTGACGGAGTCTTCTCCATGGACGGCGACACGGCCAAGCTGGATAAGATGGTTGAGCTGTGCGAGAAGTACAACGCCATGCTGCTGGTGGACGATTCCCACGCTACCGGCTTCATCGGCAAGACCGGACGCGGCACTCATGAGAAGTACGGAGTGATGGGTAAGGTTGACATCATTACCACCACTTTTGGTAAAGCCCTGGGTGGAGCTACTGGCGGCTGCGTTTCAGGTCGGGCGGAAATCGTGGAGATGTGCCGGCAGAAAGCCAGACCTTATCTTTTCTCCAACACCATTGCTCCGGTAATCGTTGGCGCTGTCCTGAAGGTGCTGGAAATTCTTTCCGCTACCACCGAGCGCCGCGACAAGCTGGAAAAGAACACTGAGTACTGGAGAAAAGGCCTGACGGAAGCCGGGTTCATCCTTAAAGAAGGCGACACTCCGATCGTTCCGATTATGCTCTTCAATGCCAGGCTGGCTCAGGAATTCTCCAAGGCTCTTTATGAAGAAGGAATTTACGCCATCGGCTTCTTCTTCCCGGTGGTTCCTCAGGGGCAGGCCAGAATCAGAACCCAGATTTCGGCCGCCCATGAAATCCACCACCTGGACAAAGCCCTGGATGCTTTTGTAAAAGTCGGCAAAAAGTTCAACATCTTGCACAAAACCAAGCAAGAAATTATTGAGATGTACGGGATGTAAGATTCCATAAAAAAACAGGGGACATTGGTCATGTCCCCTGTTTTTCTTTTCTTCGGCTATTTTTTTAAGCCAAGCAGAAGGGAAAAAAGGAACACCCTAAGAAAGTGAAGACACCTGAAGGTGTCCCCGTTTGTTTCTTGGCAGGCCTACCCCCAACTTGTAAGAAATCATTATTTGCATAAATAAATTCTATTTTAGTAAACTTTTCTTGCGGGCGGTTGCTGGCTGAGTATGATGGGTATGGGGTATGTTTAAGGGAATACATATACATAGGGGCGAAGATGGTGGCAGAGTACCAGCCTCAGACGGGCAAGTATTATTACTACACCACCGACCAGATTGGCTCTACGCGCATTGTGACCGATGATACCGAAAAAATTGTCTATGCCGCGGCCTATGACCCCTATGGCGGAGTGCAGCAGACCTGGGTTAATATCTTCAGTCCCAAACTAAAGTTTTCGGGTAAGAAGCAGGGTGCAGATTGGCATGCTCAATGTCAAATTAAAGTGTTTAATATTTACTCGTTTTGACTGAAGCTTTAAGAAAAAAGTCGGCAAAAATCGGCTGACACTTAAAAGTGTTCCTTTTTGTTTCCTTGATATTCGATTTTAACCTTCAGAAAATTTCACTTGACAATATTTATAAATAAGCATAGTATGTCGACAAAGAGTCGACATACTGCGTATAATTATGAGAATTTTTGACCTGAGAAGCCGCATCCAGACCGAAATATTTGATTATCAGACTTTAATCTATGCCCTTGGAGACCTTTCTTGCCCCCGGGATAAAATTACAGACTTAATGAGAAACGGTGTAATCATAAGGGTTAAGAAGGGATTATACATTTTCGGGGAAAAGTTCAGGAGATACCCTTATTCCCGGGAACTGCTGGCCAACCTTATATATGGACCTTCATACGTATCTCTTGACTATGCCCTGTCTTATTACGGGCTCATACCCGAGAAGGTGGAAATAATAACCTCGGTTACTACCAACCGTTCACGGCGATTTTCCACGCCAGTTGGCCTATTCACCTACAGGCGGATACCGGTCAGCGCTTATGCCCAAGGCTTTATCCAGGTTGAGGCTGAAAATAAGCAGGTTTTCCTGATGGCCACCCGGGAAAAGGCCCTGGCTGATAAACTGGTTTCTTTGCGAGGCGTGACCTTCGATTCCCTATCTGAAATAGCAGAATTTCTTGAGGAAGATTTGAGAATTGATACGGAAATATTACGTTCTTTATCAGTAGAGATGATTGAACAATATGCCGCCGGATATCGTTCGCGGAAACTAAAGATTCTGGCTGCCCTGGTGAGAAGAATGGCAAGAAATCAGGGGAAAAAATATGAATGAAATTATAAAACAGATGCTTGCCACCTACGAGATTAAATCCGTTAGTGAGTCATTATGGGCTTGGCGTGAAATAATTCAGCAGGTGGCTCTTCTGGGACTCTGGAGAAGCAAATTTTTCGAAAAAGCGGCCTTTTATGGAGGCTCAGCCTTGAGGATAATTTATGGAATAGACCGATTTTCTGAAGACCTGGATTTTTCCCTTTTGCAAACCGAACCACGCTTTAGCCTATTGGATTATAGCCAGTCGCTGAAACGAGAACTCCTTTCCTTTGGATTTAATGTAGAAATTGAAAGCAAGGTAAAGCGAGAACTAACTACCATTCAATCGGCCTTTTTGAAAGCCGACACCTATAAGCTAATGATCTCTGCCGGGATTAGGCCTGAATTAATTAAACAGGTTCCAAGACAGCAAGTTCTCAAAATAAAACTTGAGGTTGACCTAACTCCCCCTGCGGGATTCTTAACGGAAATGCGTTATCTTCTTCAGCCCATTCCTTTTGCAGTAAGGGTCTTCTCCTTGCCGGACATGTTTGCTGGAAAGATGCATGCAGTACTATGTCGTCAGTGGAAAAGTCGTCTTAAAGGCCGGGATTGGTATGACCTGGTCTGGTTTGCCACTTATCATCCAGAGTTAAGATTAGCTCACTTAGAGCAGAGAATGCGTCAGACCGGGCACTGGACAGGTCCAGAACCTTTGACTGAGGAAGCCTGGCGCAAGCTGCTCAAAGCCAGGATTGAATCGGTTGATATCGAGAAAATAAAGAGGGAAGTGGAGCCATTTATCAAAAATACGGCTGTTCTGGATGTTTGGTCTAA
>JBBIRN010000165.1:0-5550 GCA_037441785.1 Candidatus Aminicenantota bacterium
GACAAACTGATTGCAAGAGTAAAAATATCGAAAGAATTAAACGGTGTAAAGATTGGATGTGGAAAAATTAAAGAAGTTCATGGAAAAGAAAGGTCGGGAGAGAATCCCTCTGGTGATGCTTACTATTACTAACAACAGCGGCGGCGGGCAGCCCGTTTCCGTGAAAAACATCAAGGAAGTCAGCCAGGTCTGTAAGAAATACCGGATTCCGTTGTTTTTTGATGCCTGTCGTTTTGCCGAGAATGCTTATTTTGTGAAAATGAGAGAAAAAGGCTACGAGAAAAAGTCTGTGCTGGAAATTGCTCAGGAAATATTTTCTTATGGCCAGGGAGCCACGATGAGTGCCAAGAAAGATGCCCTGGTGAACATAGGTGGCTTTGTCACCCTGGACGATGATTTACTGGCAGAAAAACTTAAGAATCAACTGATTATCAGCGAAGGCTTTCCTACCTACGGCGGTCTGGCCGGTCGCGACCTGGAGGCCATAGCCCGTGGTCTGGAAGAGGTTCTGGAGGAAGATTATCTTGAATACCGGATTAATCAGGTAGCTTACCTGGCCCGGCTTCTTGATGAAGCCGGAATACCAATTTTTAAACCCGTAGGCGGGCATGCTGTCTATCTCCTGGCCGACCGGTTTCTGCCCCATATTCCCCGGCATCAATATCCAGGCTGGGCCCTGACGGTGGCTCTGTACCGGGAGGCTGGTATCAGAGCGGTGGAAATTGGCGGAGTGATGTTTGCCAAGAAAGACAAGAAAACCGGGAGAGAAGTATTTCCAAAATTGGAACTGGTCAGGCTGGCCATACCACGGAGAGTTTATACCAGCGCTCATCTGGATTATGTGGCCGAAGCCATCATCGAGCTTTATAAAAATCGGGACAAAATCCGCGGCTTAAGAATAGTCAGAGAATCACCTTATCTACGTCACTTTACAGCCCAGCTGGAAGAAGTTTAAAGGATTCATAAATCTTCAATTCAGACCTCAAGAAGCTTAATTTTCCCGAGCCAGAGCAGATATACTCTGGTTAAATTAACAAAGCTTGGGCCGTTTTATGGCCAGGGCTGTTGGTGCTAACTCATTGATTTTATTCATATTCCGGAAATAGAAGAAAAAATTTATTAACATCCCAAGGAAAAGTAAAATTAACTGTCTAAATTTAATGGTTCGCCGGTTAGGAGGTGAAACTAATCATCAGGGCTAGGTAGACATCATGAAAATAAATATTAAAAGAAGGAGGTCAAGGATGAAAAGGTATTTAGCGGCGGGGCTTTTGTTTTTGGTTCTTAACCTGGCCATCGTTACCTATGGCTTTTCCTGGGGTTCAGCCACCCATGCTTTTATCATGAAAAGGGTAGGGCCTTTGTACCTTGCCTTAAACTTCCAGGAAATGTACGGAGCGATGGCGCCTGATTTATTCAACTACAATTTTACTCTTTACAACGACCCGCTTCTTATAGCTCTTACTCACGGCCAACCAGGTAACGAAGGCTTTATGGCTGTCTGGCAGAAAGCTGGTCCGATGGTCAAGCCTCTGGCTTTCGGGTTCGTCTCCCACAATGATGTCTGGGGAGCTGATTACACGGCTCACCATCAGTCTCAAACTCTTACTCCACCGGCAGATTTCCCCTCCATTCCTGGTGTTGACCCTGGTTACGTAATCATCAAAGCTCTGGCCCTTAATGCCGACCCGGTTATGGACCGCATGTTTGAAGCCATCGGATTAAAAAATTCTGTTCCAGAACATTTCCGTCTTCGTCTGGAAATGTGCCATAACCTGGTGGAATCAGCTGGTGACCTGATAATCAAGAAAGTAGACCCTGGTATTGGCAGTCAAATCATAACTTCCGTGGTGTTGAGAAACCAGAATTTTCCTGAGCTTTTAAGCAGAGCTCTGGATAATCCAGATTATAATCAGGCCATAGTGGAAAATGAGCTTCGTTTTCGCCGGGCCATGATTCAGTACGGAGCTATCCTGATTCTTCCTGAGTTGCATGCCGTTAAAGCAATGTCTGAAGAAATGGCCAGGCTGGGCGTAGAATTTCTCAAGCAATTGGCCGGGATGGAAGTTTCTTTAGAGCAGGCCCAGAAAATTTCCGAGTATGGAATTAAAAAATCACTGCAGCTCTGTGCTTCTGATTACATGAATGAAATCAGAAAGACGATTGAGCTGGTGAGAACTGAGCTCAGAAACAGGAACATCAGGTATCAATAAATATTATCAGCAATAAAAAGGGGGAGAGGTCTCAATTAACCTCTCCCTTTTTTATTTTCTTGACCTGAACTTCCTCAAAAAAATTTAACTTCCTGGTTTGCCTTCAGGAAATCAGCGTCAGACGTTGTTAGGGCTGTTAGGGTCATAGGCGTTGATGTCCAGAAAGCCGTGACCAGAAAGGTTAAAAAGAATAGTCGGGCTCTTTCTTGTTTTTCTGGCTTCCAGGGCTTCATCAATTACCGCGGCAATAGCATGAGCTGATTCTGGTGCAGGCAGAATACCTTCGGTTTTAAAGAAAAGTTTAGCTGCTTCAAAGATGGCTTTCTGCGAGTAAGCTCGAGGTTCTACCGTTCCCTTTTTTACCAGATGGCTGACCAGAGGAGCCATGCCGTGATACCGCAGCCCGCCAGCATGGATGGCTGGCGGGATAAAATCTTTGCCCAGTGAATGCATGTACAAAAGGGGTGTCAGGCCCACGCTGTCACCGTGGTCATAACCCAGTTTTCCTCTAGTGAGCGAGGGGCAGGCTTCTGGTTCAACAGCGATAAATTTAATGGCGGCCTTTTCTTTCAGTGTTTTCCGCACAAAAGGAAAACTCAGACCGGCAAAGTTTGAACCGCCGCCCACACAACCAACCACGACGTCGGGCAGCAACCCGAGGTCTTGAAGCTGTCTTTCTGCTTCCAGCCCGATGATGCTTTGATGGAGTAACACCGCATCCAGTACCGAACCCAGCGAGTATTTTATTTCTGGATTTCTGGCGGCCACTTCTACCGCTTCAGAGATGGCTATCCCCAGGCTGCCAGGATGGTCCGGGTTTTCAGCATAATATTTGCGTCCGGCTTCAGTTGTCGGGCTGGGGCTTTCCATGACCTGTCCGCCAAAAATTTCCATCATTATGCGGCGCCCTGGTTTTTGTCTGAAACTAGCTCTTACCATGTAGACCTGGATTCTCAAACCGAACTTGGACCCGGCATAAGACAGAGCTGAGCCCCACTGGCCGGCCCCGGTCTCAGTGGAAAGAGCTGCAATCCCATCCTGTTTAGCCAGGTAAGCCTGCATCAGGGCGGTGTTGGTTTTGTGGCTGCCGGTGGGGCTTACGCCTTCATATTTGTAGAAAATCCTGGCCGGCGTCTCAAGATAATCCATTAGTTTTGAAGCGTAGATCAGGGGAGTGGGCCGGAAGACGCTGTAGGCTTCCAGTACCTCAGCTGGAATCGGTATAAATCTTTCCCTGGTTATTTCCTGAGCAATGAAACTTCTGGGGAAAATAACCTCCAGTTCTTCAGGCTTTAAGGGATTTTTAGTTACAGGGTTTAGGGGCGGCGGGGGGAGTTCTTCCAGGTCCGCTTTAAGGTTGTAAAAATGAGTTGGTAAGTGGTAGGGGTTGCGGAAAATAAACCTGTCCATTATTGACCTCCTCTTTTTTTCTTGTTTTTTTTGATAAAAAAAATAAAAAAAGATAAAAATTTTGAAATAGGTAGAATTAGAAGGGACAGACTACGGGCGGACTAAGCCGCCCACCAGAACCAGGAAAGGAGGGAAATAGAAAGATCAGTTCTTGTGGCGGGAATAATTTCGAACTTCAATAAATCAAACATCGTGGTCAATTTTAAGAGACCATCACCTGATTGTCAAGATTTTTATAAAAAAATTTTTTCCGGTGCGCAAAAAGACTTGAACTTAAGGATGAGAATTTTATATTTTAAAAGCATGCGAAGGCATTTTATTACCTGGTGGCTCCTCACCGTTTTGTTCCTGACCATTATCCCAATTTTACCGGCTCAGCCGAAAAACGGGCTGCTACTGGTACAGGTGCTCAAGGGCCAGCCCGGCCTGGAAAGAATTTTATCCGGTCTGAAGATAACCATACTCCAGGAAATGAATTCTTTCTATCTGGTCCTGGTTGACCGTGAAGAAGCCAGCTGGCTGCGGAGCCAGGGGTTCAGAATTCATTTTCTTACTCCTTACCAGCCAGGAAAATATTATTATCTAACCCGGATAACCAGCGTTGAAGAATACCGCCAGGTTTCAGCCTTGGGCCAGGTTATTCGGTTGGAAGAAAGGGATTGTCTTCTGGTTACTGACGAAGTAGTGGACGGAAGGTTTCCTCTGTCCGTTAGATGGAAGCCACTTTCTTCTGTAGCCCGGGCCGCAGATTTCGCTCAGCCCCTTTCTCCCGCTTTTAAGTCCAGGGAAGTGGATGAAGCCCTGGAGCAATTAGCTTCTGAAATATCCAGAGATAATCTGAGAGATCTGGTCACCCATCTTCAGAATTTTGGCACCAGGTATGTTTACACTCAAAACTGTCAGGCAGCGGCAGATTATATCTTCAATTATTTTAGTTCCCTTTCCTTACAGCCACGGTTCCATGAATTTACTTACGGGGGCTCACGGCTCAAAAATGTGGTGGTTGATATCCCGGGTCAAACCTATCCTGACCAGGTAGTGGTCCTCTGTGCTCATTATGATTCCATTTCTAGCGCTCGCTGGACGCAGGCTCCGGGCGCGGATGATAATGGCTCAGGCACTGCCGCCATCATGGAAGCAGCCCGGGTTTTAAGCAGCAGGCCGCATGATTTCACGGTCAGGTTAGTTGCTTTTACAGCTGAAGAAATTGGCCTGGTGGGCAGTCGTTATTACGCTTCCACGGCCGAGGTTACCAAAGACAAGGTTGTGGCCGTAATAAACCTGGACATGATTGCCTACGCTGATGCCCTGCCAGAGGACCTGGATATTATCACCAACGAATACTCAAACTGGTTGGCCGAGCGAGCCGTAAATTCAACGGTGGTGTATGGACCAGTAGCGGCCAGAAAAATCGTGGCTCCAGCCTTTGTCTATTCTGACCATGCTTCATTCTGGGAAGTTGGCCTTCCGGCCATCTGTGCTATTGAAGATGAGGACGTCCACAATCCCTATTATCACCAGACGACGGACACGGTTGATACTCTGAATTTTGATTTCTTCCTCAGCGCCACACGGGGGGCGGTGGTCTGTGGTTCAGAAGTGGCGCAGCTTCTGAGGCCTGGTCGGCCTGCTACTCCCCGGAATTTTTCTCTGACTCTGACTACCTACGCTTCCATCTTCAATTACATAAAAAAAGTTAAGCTCAGCTGGTCACCGGTTCCTGGAGCGGCTGGTTATAATGTCTACCGCAGTCGTTTCAGTCATTCCGGTTATGAAAGATTGAATGCTCAGCCCCTTTCTCAAGCCGAGTTTGTGGACATTATCCTGCCGGCTGACTGGCCCTTTTATTATACGGTCACGGCTGTGGACAGCCTTGAGCGAGAAAGCAACATGACCAAAGAGCTGGTGGTAGCTCCCGGAGTAGTCT
>JBBIRN010000166.1:0-5488 GCA_037441785.1 Candidatus Aminicenantota bacterium
AAATGAAATATATTAGATATTTGAAAAAATAAGATAAGAAGATGCCTTTATTTTTTATTCCGGCTATCCGGGACGTTAGGTTATAAATTAATTCAATAAAAGCTTCAATAAAAGCTAAGTGATTATGAAGTCAAAAGATAGTTAGGCTATAAAGGACAAAATTTTCTAAGGAGGTTAAGAAATGTGGCCTGGTAAAGTTAACAGAAAATTAATCGGATTGGTGGCGCTGCTTTTTATTTTCTTGGTTTTTGTTAGCTGTCGTGGACAACGGAAACAGGATTATCCGATAAAAAGTGGTCGGCTGACAGATGTTCAGTTCAACGATAATTTCTGGAGTAAAAGGATAGAGACGGACATAAAAGTTACTATTCCCCATGTTTTTAAAGAAGAAGAAACAACGGGAAGGATAAAGAATTTTGAGATGGCTGCCCCAGGAGCCACGGGAAACTTCTGCTCCAACTATCCTTTTGACGATTCTGATGTCTACAAGACCATTGAAGCGGCTTCCTATGCCCTGATGCTGCGTTATGACCCGGAGCTGGATAGATATCTTGATAATCTAATCGCTAAAATAGCTGCCGCTCAGGAAAAAGACGGCTATCTTTATACGGCCAGAAGCATTAAAGATAAGGGCGGGAAAATTCCCCTGGAAAACTGGGTCACTGACAAACGCTGGGAAAGAGAAGAGGAAGCTCACGAGCTCTACAACGCCGGGCATCTCTATGAAGCGGCTGTGGCTCATTACCAGGCCACACACAAGAAGACCTTGCTGAACGTGGCTTTAAAGAATGCTGACCTCATTCTGAAAGATTTCGGCCCGGGTAAAGTGATGCTGCCGCCTGGCCACCAGGAAATAGAAATCGGTCTGGTTAAACTTTACAGACTGACCGGTGAGAAAAAATACCTGGACCAGGCCAGGTTTTTCCTGGAGCAACGCGGAAACGCCCAGGGGCACAAGCTTTACGGCTTCTATTCTCAGGACCATAAGCCGGTAAAGCAGCAGACGGAGGCCGTTGGCCATGCGGTCAGGGCCGCCTACATGTACTCAGCCATGGCTGATGTAGCCGCGCTCACGGGCGACCAGGAATACGTTCAGGCTCTGGATAAACTCTGGGAAGACGTGGTCTTCAGGAAGATTTATCTTACCGGTGGGATCGGTGCTACCGGTGCCTGGGAAGGCTTTGGACCGGCCTACGAGCTTCCCAACGCTTCAGCCTACGCTGAAACCTGTGCTTCTATCGCCAATGCTTTCTGGAACTACAGAATGTTCCTGCTCCATGGCGACGCCCGATACCTGGATGTTTTTGAACGCATCATCTACAACGGCGTTCTCTCCGGCGTTTCTCTTTCGGGCGACAGGTTTTTCTACTCTAACCCCCTGGCCTCTTTCGGCCAGCATGAAAGGACTCCCTGGTTTGGCTGTGCTTGCTGTCCGCCGAACATAGCGCGGTTTATTCCGCAGATTGGTCAGTACGTTTACGCCACTTCCGGAGACAAACTTTATGTTAACCTCTACGCCCGGAGTCAGGGGCAGGTGACCATGGAGGACCTCAAGGTCAGCCTTGAACAGGAAACCGAATACCCCTGGAACGGCCAGGTTAAGATTAAAGTTAACCCGGAAAAAGCAGATGATTTTTCTGTCTACCTCAGAATTCCAGGCTGGGCAGTAGGTCAGCCCATTCCTGGTGAC
This sequence comes from Candidatus Aminicenantota bacterium, assembly GCA_037441785.1. GTDB lineage: Bacteria > Acidobacteriota > Aminicenantia > Aminicenantales > Saccharicenantaceae > Saccharicenans. Next base: position 1,691 of record JBBIRN010000166.1, read on the forward strand.
CTTTACTACTTTGCCGAGAAGTTGGAAACCAGGCCAGTAGTCAAAGTAAACGGCCAGGAAGTTGCTTTCCACCTGGAAAACGGCTTCTTACCGATTACCAGAAAATGGCAACCCGGTGACCTGATTGAAATTAGCCTGCCGATGGAACCGCGCCGGGTACTGGCCAACGAGAAAGTAAAAGCTGACCAGGGGCTGGTAGCCGTTCAGAGGGGGCCAATTGTCTATTGCGCCGAGTGGCCGGATAACAACGGTCGGGTGACTAACCTGCTGCTCCCGGATAAAGCTGAGTTAAAAGCTGAATTCAAACCTGACTTTCTGGGTGGACTGGCGGTGGTAAAAGCCAAAGGGGAGGCTTACTTTATAGAAAAAGGAAAAGCGGTCAAGCAGGAACAAGAAATAACTTTTATTCCTTATTATGCCTGGGCCCATCGCGGCCGGGGTGAGATGGCCGTCTGGATAGCCAGAGAAGAAACAAAAGTGAAACCAAAGCCAGAACCAGCTCTGTATTCTAAAGCTAAAGTCCAAGCCTCAGAAGGAGCCCGGGGAGCCAGGTTTATCAACGACCAGTACGAACCGGAAAATTCTAACGACCACTCTGTTGGGTACCTCCACTGGTGGCCGAAAAAAGGCACCACAGAATGGGTCATCTATGAATTTGATTCGCCGGTCCGCCTTTCGCAAGCGGCTGTCTACTGGTTTGACGACACCGGAGAAGGCGAGTGCCGGGTGCCGCAGAGCTGGAAACTTTATTACCTCAGGGGAAAAGACTGGGTGCCGGTAAAAAATGCTGATGATTACAAAACAGAAAAGGATAAGTACAACAGGGTCAGATTCTCACCGGTGGTGACCAGAGCAATTAAGCTGGAGGTTACTTCCCAGCCCAACTTTTCTTCTGGTGTCCAGGAATGGATTGTCCAGTGATTTCGAAGCAGGTTGACAGAAAAGATTAAGTACTCATTTCTGGCTGGCCTGAAGGAATTGGTCAGCCGGATGGAGTTTTATCAGAGGCGGAGGTTATTATGTTTAACCCGAATCATCTCCGAATAATAAAAATCAGAAAACACAATAATATCAGGTTCAGAAGCCAGCTGGCCTGCTGGCTGTTGTTTATCCTGGCTGGCTTGAGCCTGGCCCTACCGGCTCAGGATAAAGTTGAAAAACAGGTCATAAAAAACATTTCTTTTGAAGAGTTGAAAGATGACCGGCCGGTGAGCTGGCGTCCGGTAACTTACCAGGGAGAAGCCAAGTTTGAAGTGGACACCCTGGCTCATTCTGGAAAGAAAAGCGTAAAAATATCCTCAAGCTCTGGAGCAGATGCTTCCTGGTCAACGGTGGTCCAGGTTCAGCCATTTTCTAAGTATCGTTTAACTGGCTGGATAAAAACTAAAGACCTCAGGTTCGCCGGCGGAAAAGGAGTGCTGCTCAACATTCACGGAATGGCAAAATTACAGACAAAGGTCCTAACTGGCACTAACGACTGGACCAAAGTTGAACTGGTTTTTGACACTGAACTTAACGATGCTCTTCAGGTCAACTGTCTTTTTGGTGGCTGGGGGAAAGTGACCGGCGAAGCCTGGTTTGATGATATAACCTTAGAATTTTTATCCGGCCGGACCTTAAGGCCGCGGGCTACTATCTTTGCCTCCCAGAAACTAGCTCCTGTTTCCAAATACATATACGGCCAGTTTATAGAGCATTTAGGCCGCTGCATTTATCAGGGAATCTGGGCCGAGATGCTGGAGGACCGAAAATTTTATTATCCGGTGGGCTCGGCCGACTCGCCCTGGAAAACATACGGCCAGCCCCATTCTCTTCATATGAACCCCCTTTTGACCTACAGCGGTGTACCGGTTCCAGAAATAAGGCTGAAAGGTGATGGTCAGCTAGCAGGTATTTTTCAGGAAGGACTGGCGCTTCAGGCGGGGAAAAAATACACCGGAAGAATTGTTCTGGCAGGAGACCCGGGGGTGGTGCCAGTGGAAGTCAGGCTGGTCTGGGGAGCTGGCGAAAATGACAGTCAGGTTTTTACTATAGAGAAAATTAAGCCTGATTATGAAAAGTATTATTTTTCTTTTACGGCTGGGAAAAACACTGACTGCGGTCGTCTGGAAATTATCAGCCGGGGCCGTGAGGCTTTTCGGGTGGCGGCCGTTTCATTGATGCCGGCTGATAACCTGGAAGGCTTTAGGCCGGAGGTGATTAAGCTTCTTCGTGAGCTGAATTCGCCTGTTTATCGCTGGCCAGGCGGAAATTTTGCTTCCGGGTACAACTGGAAAGATGGAATTGGTGACCCCGACCGCCGGCCGCCGCGCAAGAACCCGGCCTGGGAAGGCATAGAACTCAACGATGTTGGTCTCCACGAATTTATGACTTTTTGCCGTCTGGTTGGAGCTGAACCATACATCACGGTCAACAGCGGTCAGGGTAATGAAACCCTGGCGGCTGAAGAAGTAGAATATGTGAATGGCTCAGCCGAAACACCCATGGGGAGATGGCGGGCACAAAACGGTCATCCCGAACCGTTCGGCTGTCGCTTCTGGTCCATCGGCAATGAAATGTACGGCGACTGGCAGCTTGGCCACATGCCGCTTAAGGATTATGTCAGGCGCCACAACCGCTTTGCTGAGGCTATGAAAGCTGTAGACCCGAAGATAATTCTGGTGGGTGTGGGAGCCGTGGGAGAATGGAGCGAGGGAATGCTCAAGAATTGCTCTGAGCATATGGATTTCATCAGCGAACATTTTTATGTGGGCGAACAGCCCGGGCTGCTCAGCCATGTTTATCAGGTACCAAGAGCCATAAGAAGAATAGCTGAGGCTCACCGGCAGTACCGAAAAACAATTCCCGAACTTAAGGGTAAAGACATCAAAATTGCGCTGGATGAGTGGAATTACTGGTACGGCCCGTACCTCTATGGTGAGCTGGGCACGCAATATTTTCTGAAGGATGCCCTGGGCATTGCCGCTGGACTGCATGAATACTACCGTCAGGCTGACATCATTTATATGGCCAATTATGCTCAGACAGTAAACGTCATCGGAGCCATCAAAACTTCAAAGACCGAAGCCGTCTTTGACACCACCGGGCTGGTGCTCAAGCTTTATCGTAATGAATTCGGCACGGTGCCGGTTAAAATCACCGGACAGCCCGAGCCTCTGGATGTGATGGCGGCCTGGAAAGAAGACGGAAGGACATTGACTGTGGCTGTGGTTAACCCCACCAGAGAAGCCCAGAAGCTTTCTTTGAGCCTCAAGGATTTTAACCCGGCTAAAGTAGCTAAGGTTTTCCGGATTACTGGTTCCAGTGAAAAAGCCTGTAACGTTCCCGGCCAGGAACCCGGGGTGAAGATTGAAACTGTTTCAGAAGACTTCAAGCCAGGATCAATTAGGGTCCCTCCACTTAGTATTACCATCTACCAGTTGAAAAAGATTTAAAATAAAGAAAGGCTCAGAGGTATAGGCTTATGAAAAGAAGTTTCATCGTGGCGTAGTGATTTTGTGTAGGCGGTTAATTGTGGCCATGTAAGATTCCTGGCTTAAGGAATTTTCAGGGTTATTAAAGTATTTTGAGCTGAATTAGCCTAACATAATTCGCTGGGCTTGGCTCATGATTTAGTATAATGATAACAAATGAATAAAAAATACAGGAGAGGAAAAGTGGGCCGCAGGAAAAAAATCATCGTCAGACTGATTGTTTTGATCATCAGCTTCGGGCTATGGGGAATTTTTCCGCTTACGAGCGCGCAGGAAAAGGATAAGGCCAGCCAGTTGCCAGATTATCCCATCAAGCCAGTAAATT
>JBBIRN010000167.1:0-5455 GCA_037441785.1 Candidatus Aminicenantota bacterium
GGACGGACGCTTCTCGTCCGGCCTTGATTTTTCTGGTTGAACTTCTGAGGCCTGTTCCTACCTGGAAAGAAAATCTACTACCTTCATATTCCTGTTCTTAAGACTCAGGCCCAGTGCTCTTTCCAGGTTAGCTCTGGAAACGTTGTAATCAATGATGGCTTTAAGCTCGGCCGAGCGCGCGTTGGCCAGGTCCCTCTGGTACATAAGCACCGTGTAGTTGGTGCTCTGCCCGACCTTGAGCTTTTCTTCTTCTGCCGCCAGTTTTTGCTCCTGCAATTCTCTGGCGGCCCGGTAAGCCTGGACTCTTTTCAGGTTGGCCTGCAGGTTTCTCAGAGCGGTTTTTACTTCCAGAATGGCCTGCTGCTCCTGCTGTTTGAGGCTCAGTTGAGCCTGTTCCAGGTTCAGCCTCGCCTGAGCCACGTTCGCCCTGGAAAGCATGTTGCTCAGCGGAATGTTGATGGTCAGGCCGACTGACCAGTTGCTGTAAGTAAACCCTAAAGCATCCTTCAGGGACTTGCTGCGCGGACCCGGGATAACATCAATCACCACTCCGGTGAGAGGATTATTATTAAGATAAACAAGCCGGTCACCCGAAAGGCCCGGGCTGTAATAAGAAGCGGTCAGGTTAAGGGCGGGCAGGGTCTGATTTTTAGCCACGGTCAGGTTGAACTCCTGGGTCTTAAGGTTAATCTGCAGGTTGCGTAAATCCGGCCGGTTATTAAGAGCAATAGACAGAGCTTCCTCCAGCGTCATTTCTTTTATGTCATACGACGGCTTATCCACCGGGACGATAGTGGTGAACTTCTTCTGTTCTTCCTCGCTTAAATTCATCAGGGTTCTCAGTTGGTCTTCGGCGTTCTTCACCGCTACTTCTGCCTGGATGATGTCTGCTTCGCGCGTGGCTACTTCAGAGCTGGCACTGAGCACATCAAGCGGCGCCAGGGTGCCAATTTCCACCGACCTCTTGTTCTTTTCCAGTAATTCTTGCGCCAGCTTCAAGGACTGTTGTTTGACTTTTAAATCCTCAATGGCATAAACCAGGTTCCAATAAGCCTGCTCGGCAGAATAAATGGTGTCCATCAGGGATTTTTCCAGCTGCGCCTCCGAGGCCGCCAGGTTGTTTCTGGCGATAATAATTTCTTTCTGGCTGATGTTCCAGCCAAAATTCTGCAGCAACGGCTGAGAGAAATCAAACCGCAGTGTGCTGTAGTAGCGCGGGTTCCAGGTCTGGAAATTCTGGGTAGTAAAGTTTTTGTAAGTATCAAGGGAAACGCTAAGAGTTCCACCAAAAGGTATAGCTTGCGAAATCTGTCCGTTTAGGTCGTTGTACTTGGTAATGGTGCTTTCAATAGATTCCAGGCCAGAGAACGAGGGTGTGTTGTTGCGGCGTTGAGTGTAGCTGAACTGCATCGTGGGGTAAAATTTCTCTTTAGCTTTAGCTAAGGCGGCAGCTTGAATTTCCGGGGTCAATTCCTGGATAGAAACGCCGAGATTATTTTTTATGGTTCGGAGAATACAATCCTCCAGGGTCAGGTTTAAAACATTCCCTTCCTGCTTTTCCTGGGCTACAATCAGCCCGAAAGCTATTAAGAGGAAACTTATTAAAACCATCCATCTTAGTTTTTTCATTTTGTCCTCCTCATGTTTCGGCTCGGTTGTTCATGGTTTGGAAAATTAAAATTTTTCATAACCGCTTAACCTTGGCCATTATTCATAGCGCAGTGCTTCTATCGGGTCGAGCCGGCTGGCTTTCCTGGCCGGGTAATAACCAAAGAAAATACCCACCGAAGCCGAGAACAGGAAGGCCAGCAGTATGGAACCTGGGGTAACTACCGTGGTAATGCCTTGAAAAACAGAAATGTACTTCATCATGCGTGAGGCACCGACTCCCACGATGATACCGATGATCCCCCCGCCCACGCTCAGCACCACCGCTTCAATCAAGAATTGAAGCAGTATATCTTTTTCCCGGGCGCCCACCGCCAGCCTGACGCCGATTTCTCTGATCCTTTCGGTGACAGAAACGAGCATGATGTTCATGATGCCAATACCGCCGACGATGAGTGAAATGGAGGCAATGGAACCGAGCAAGATGGTCATAATCTGCGTGGATTCAGCCGCGCTCTGGGCCACGTCGGCAATGTTTCGGACCTGAAAATCATCATCCGCGCCGGGCGCAATACGGTGCCTTTCCCTCATGAGCTCTTCAATCTGGCGCTGGGCTTCAGCCGTTCTTTCGGGGGAAACAGCCGAGACATCTATGGAGGAAATGTAATCCACACCCATTAACCTCTTCATCACCGTGGTGTAAGGGACGGCGATCATGTCATCGCGGTTAAAAAACCCACCCTGTTCACCTTTGGATTCCAGCACGCCAATGACCTTAAAGGGGATCTTCTTAATCCTGATGGTTTTACCCACCGCTTCTTCATCTTCAAACAGGTTCTGCCTGACCTGGGAACCGAGCACACATACTTTAGCAGCTGAGGCTACATGAGTTTCATCAAAATAGGTACCTTCAACCACTTTCCAGTTCCTTATTTCCGGGAATTTTTCACCGGTTCCCTGTATCTGAGTGTTCCAGTTCTTGTTAGCGTAAACCACCTGGGCTCTGGTGTTGATAGAAGGAGAAGTTGCCGCCACCGCGTCGCAGTGTTCTTCTATGGCTTTGGCATCCTCGGGTTTCAGGGTGTTGAAGCCGCCAAAACCCGTGGCCACCCCGCGGAAGTTTCTGCTGCCTGGGTAGACAAAAAGCAGGTTGGTCCCCATAGACTGGAATCTTTCCTGGATACCTTTCTTAGCCCCTTCACCCACACTGACCATAGCAATAACAGCAGCCACACCGATGATGATGCCCAGGATAGTCAGGAAGGACCTCATCTTATTCCGGGTCAGAGCCCGGATAGAAACCTGTAAAATTCTGAATACTTTCATCTTCAACCTCCTGACACCGAAGCCTCGTTTTCTGTGCCTTCGCTGACTTCCTCTCTGATTATCAGACCATCCTTGAGATACAGCCTCCTTCTGGCGTAGGAAGCAATAACCGGGTCGTGGGTAACCATAATCAGGGTAATTTTCCTTTCCTGATTTAATCGGCAGAAAATGTCCATGATTTCCGCCCCGGTTCTGGAATCCAGGTTGCCCGTGGGCTCGTCAGCCAGGATGATTGAAGGGTCATTAACCAGGGCCCTGGCAATGGCCACTCTCTGCATCTGACCACCGGAAAGCTGATTGGTACGGTGGTGTTCGCGACCTTTTAACCCAACGATGGCCAGTGCTTCCATGGCTCTCTCCCGGGCTTCCTTGCTGCTGACGTTGGCATAAAGCATGGGTAACTCTACGTTTTCCAGAGCTGTGGTCCTCGGCAGCAGGTTAAAATTCTGAAAAACAAAACCTATTTTTTTGTTCCGGATAGCCGCCATTTCATCTTTGGACAGCTGGGAAACATCCACCCCTTCCAGGTAATATTTGCCCGCGGTTGGACGGTCGAGCAACCCCAAGATGTTCATCAGGGTGGACTTCCCTGAACCAGAGGGCCCCATGATGGCCAGAAATTCCGAGTAATCCAGGCTGTAGGTTATTCCCCGCAGAGCCTGAACCTCCACTTCTCCTATTTGATAAATTCTTGTTATGTTCTCTAATCTAATGATTTTTTCGCTCATCTTCACTCCCGAATTACCTTCTAATCATGAACATACCACCGCCTGGTGGCATAGTCTGTGTTCTGGTGGTAGTGTTGGTAGCGGTCATCAACCCTACAATTACTTCATCACCTTCTTTCAAGTTTCCGCTGATAACTTCTGTATACTGACCATCGGTCACGCCGGTGCGAAGGAAAACCACTTTAAGGTTACCTTTCTCATCCAGCATCCAGACTCTAGAAGGCCCGCGTCTCTGACCTGCCTGACCTGAACCCGTTCCCATCTGACCCATCTGGGCGAAGTTAAAAGCTCTCTGGCCGCTCTGCGCTGAAGCAGCCGGTGCACCTTCATCCGGTCTGGCCGCACCGCCCTGACCCGAGGTCTGTCTTCTGGCCGCCATCTCCTCAAAAGCTGCTTTCATAATTTTCTGTAATTCTTCGGGCTTGAGGTCAGGCGTAAACCGCAGAGCAGAGTTGGGCACACGCAGGACATTCTTGGCCTCTCCCACGATGATGGAACAGGTGGCTGTCATACCCGGTAACAGCTTGAGGCTGGAGTTATCCACATCCAGAATAGCTGTGTACTGGACAACATTCTGTTGCACCTGAGCAGCATAACGCACCTGACGGACCACGCCCCAGAAAGTCTCGTTGGGGTAGGCTTCAACCGTGAATTTCACTTTCTGACCTTCTTTCACCTTGCCCACATCCGCTTCATCCACCAGACACTGGACCTGCATCTTGGTCAGGTCGTTAGCGATTTCAAACAGCGTGGGTGCCTGGAAACTGGCGGCCACGGTCTGCCCCACGTTAATATTTCTGGAAACGACCACACCGTCTATAGGGGATCTGATGATGGCATAACTCAAGTTTAACTTGCTGGCGTCCAGCTGATACTTGGCCTGAGCCGCCCTGGCTTCGGCTGAGATCAGGTCTGCTTTGGCCTGCAGGTAGCTGGCTTCGGCCTGGTCTTTTTCCTGAGAAGAAATCAGGTTCTTCTCATAAAGGCTTTTCGCCCGTTCATAATTCTTCTGGGCAATCTCCAGAGAAACCTTGGCCCTTTCTAACGAAGCAAGGGCATTGCGGTAATTGGCTTCATTCTGCTCAATCTGAGCTTTAAGCTGAGATTGGTCGAGTTCAGCCAGGATATCGCCCTGTTTAACTTTAGAGTTAAAATCTACGTAAATTTTCTCAATCCGGCCAGAAACCTGGCTGCCCACCTGCACCAGAACGACCGGGTTCAAGGTACCGGTGGCCGTAACCACAGATTCAATGTCACCACGGGTAACTTTTTCCGTCCTGTATTTGGGCTGTTTGCTGGAGTTCTTCTTGATCAGCATAAACCCCACAACCAGACCAATTAAAACCACGAGGACGATGATGATCAGTAGAGTTTTTTTCTTCATCGTGTTACTCCTTTACTCTCCTTTTTTCTTCAGATTTTGCTCTTTTTCATCTTGAGGTTTATCCTCACGCCGCGGGGGAGCATCTCTCCTCTGCTGGCGCATGTATCTTTCCATCAATTCCTGCATTTTTTTCTGCTGTTCAGGAGTCAGAACGCGGTCCATTTCAGTCTTAAGCTGGTCGCGCAATTCCTTGAGCCGGCCATGAACTTCTTTTCTGAACACTTCAAAGCGTTCTTCGCTTCTCTTAAATATGTCCCTTATCTGTGCTTCCTGCTCGTCAGTCAGCTGGAGTTCTTTTTTCAAGACCTCCATGGTGGGAAAGGGTTCCTGTCTTTGGGCTGGCTTGGGCTTGATTTTTTTCTGGTAGTTCCTGTCTACCAGAACACCAACCGCCACCCCCAGGGCAAAA
>JBBIRN010000168.1:0-5445 GCA_037441785.1 Candidatus Aminicenantota bacterium
TCATTACCACCCTGCAGAACCGGGTTTATGTGGTCAAAGAGGAAGGTCGTTTTAAGCCTACCCACCTGGGCATGTTTGTCACCGATTTTCTGGTGAAATATTTCAGCGAGCTTTTTGATTACAAGTTTACGGCCCGCATGGAAGAACAGCTGGACCGCATTTGCGACGGAGAAGCCGATTGGCTGGAAAGCCTGAGACGTTATTATGAGCTGCTGCAAAATTATTTAAAGAAGGGCCAACAAACAGAATCCGTCAAGAAAAACGGCATTCCGGTAGAAGAAAAATGTCCGAAGTGCGGCCGGCCGCTAGTCATCAAAGAAGGTAAATTCGGACGTTTCAAAGCCTGCTCCGGCTATCCGGAATGCGATTACAGCGAACCTCTGGTGAAAAAAGAAAATAAAACTCTTGAGGCCAAGTGCCCCAAGTGCGGCTCGCCATTGGTTTACCGCAAGGGAAAATACGGAACTTTCATTGCCTGTTCCAACTACCCGAAGTGCAAGTACATCCATAAGGAAAAAACAGATACCGGTATCCCCTGCCCGCTCGGTTGCGGTGGCACCATCATCAAGCGCAAGACAAAAAGGGGAAAATATTTCTACGGTTGCAGCAATTTTCCCAGATGCCGTTTTGCCAGCTGGGATGAAGTGGTGCCCGAAAAATGTCCTAAATGCCAGGCTCCTTTCTTGCTCAAGAAAGTGCCCGCCAAGGGCCATCCTTACATCTACTGCAAAAGTTGTGATTACGTAAATTATCAGGTGGAAGAAGAAACGAAAATTAATATCCAGGATGAAAAACCAGAGGAAGTCACTGTAGTTCCGGCCGGCCTGGATAAACCGGCGGGGACTCCAGAAAAAACAAACCCCGGCGAAGATGAAAAAAGAGGTTGAAGAATTTCTCAATTATCTGAGGCTGGAGAGAAATGCTTCTCCGCACACCGTCTCCAATTATCATCGCGACTTAACCCAGCTCTCTGATTATTTAAAGGAAAAAGGCTACACCTGGCGTACCGTGGATACCATTGGCCTGCGGGGGTTTCTGGCTGAGCTTCATGAGCGGCAGCTTAAAAAGAGTTCCATCATCCGCAAGCTGGCCTGTTTCCGTTCTTTTTTTGAATTCTGCCTCCGAAAAAAATGGAGGGACGACAACCCGGCCAGCGCCCTGGCCACCCCCAGAAAAGAGCAGCAGATTCCAGCCTTTTTAACGGAGCAGGAAACCACCAAACTTCTGGAGTGGCCGGTGGAGCTGAACGACCCGCTGGCAGTAAGAGACCGGGCTATCCTGGAGTTGCTGTATGCTTCCGGGCTCAGGGTCTCGGAGTTGATCGGGCTGGATCTTGAAGACCTGCATCTTAAAGAAAGGCTCATCCGGGTAAAGGGAAAAGGTAAAAAAGAACGCATCGTACCTTTTGGTCGGGTAGCAGAAAAATGGCTCAGAGAGTATTTAAAAACCAGGCCAAAACTTGCCTCCGGCCGGCCAGCCACGCCAGCCGTTTTTCTCAACTACCGCGGTGAAAGGCTGACGGTCCGCTCGGTGCAACGTTTAATCCAGCAGAGAATAAAACAGATTGCCCTCAACCGCCGCATCAGCCCTCATTCTCTCCGGCATTCTTTTGCTTCTCATCTTTTGAGCCGGGGGGCAGACCTCAGAGCCATTCAGGAACTTCTGGGACATAAAAGCCTGGCCACTACCCAGAAATACACTCACCTGGACCTCAGCCGCTTGCTGGAAGTCTACCGCCGTTCGCATCCCCGTTCGTGAAAAAAGGGCGGGCGCGGGAAGAAAGTTCCTCCCGCACCCGTTGCCAGGCCCAGGTTTCCAAGAAATGTTCCAGGTTATTATTTAGTTTCGCCCACGGTAATGCGGTCCTTAATCTGTTCCAACACTTTTTCGCCAATACCCCGGACTTTCAGCAAATCTTCAACTTTCTTAAAAGGTCCGTTCTGCGTCCGGTAATCAACAATCCTCTGGGCCACTTTTGGACCTATTCTTGGCAGATTCTCCAGCTCCGCGACCGAAGCGGTGTTGATGTTGATTTTGGCCGCCGTGCCTTTGGGCTGAGTCTGGTTCTGGGCCAGAACCGGGCTCAAGGTGGAGAGCAAGAGGGCGGCAAAAAGTCCTGCAGCCAGTAAGAGTCTGAGATTGGTTCTCATGAGTAAACCTCCTTTCGGTCTGATAAAAAGCAATAAACGGGCCAAATCCGTCTGCAATGTTAAATAATTGATAATAAATATATTAGTAGTTCAGATGATGAGCCATCCGGTCAACGGCTGTTGACGGGGGAAGAGATTTAAGTAAATCCTGGTTTACCTGCCCGTAAGGTTCCGGCGGAAATTTCCGGAATTTGACGGTGGCGTTGGCTTTGGGAAATAAGTCAGAATAAAGGCAGAACAGAATGATTAAAAAAAGAAAGGAATGGTTATTTCCAGCTTTTTTCCAGAAATTTTCTCAATTTTCTCAGAGCCCGGCCGCGGTGGCTGATGGTATTTTTTTCTTCGGCTGTAAGCTGAGCGAAAGTTTTCTTGAGCGGTGGATAATAAAAGACCGGGTCATAACCAAAGCCGCCCCGACCCTGTGGGGCTGCTGTAATTTTTCCCCTCACTTGACCCTTAAAACTTTTGATGACCCGTCCATTCTGAGCCAGAGTAGCCACACAGACAAACCTGGCCCGCCTCTTACCTGTCGGCACATTCCGGAGAAGGCGCAGTAGCTTGCTGATGTTCTGGTTATCGCTTGCCTGCGGACCGGCAAAACGGGCGGACCTGACTCCGGGCTGGCCGTTAAGAGCCTCAACTTCCAGTCCGGAATCCTCAGCCAGGACCAGGCCTGGATATTTTCGGCTGTAAAAAAGACTTTTGCCCTGGCTGTTTTCTTCAAAGGTTTGGCCTTTTTCCTTAAAAATACCAAACTCAGGGTACTCAGCAAGGCTTTCTATTTTAAACCCCAGGCCCCGGAGGAGTTTTTTAATTTCCCGGACTTTCCCCTGGTTGGTAGTAGCCAGCAAGAGCTTTTTTTCAATCAACCTTGAATTCCTCCAGACCGCTGAGGTTCATGATAGAGTCGTTGAATTCCTGTTCTTTCTCTTCCGGGCCGGCGATGGAAAAACTGATGACCAGGAAATTTCCTTCTTTGCGCAGGCTGAGCCTTTCCAGCTTCACTCCATGATGGAAGCTGATTTTTCTCAAGTTGGAAAGAATTTCCGGGGAATCTTTGATTTTAAGGTGATAGTGGAAAAGGTGCTTACGAAGGTAAACTTCTTCTATTTTTCTAAAAGCCACCAGCGTGGCCATTATTACAGCCGTAAGAATTAAGGCGGGAACGTAATAACCAGCGCCGATGACCAGCCCCAGGCCGGCCACCACCCACAAGGTAGAGGCGGTGGTTAAGCCAATGACCATGCCCCGGGCATGGATGATGGTGCCTGCTCCTAAAAAGCCTATGCCGGTGACCACGCCGGCGGCCATACGCACCAGAGTATCGGGAGCGGCCTGACCACTCTGGAAAAGACCCACCGCCAAGCTCATCAGCACCGTTGCACCCAGACAGACCAGGATGTTGGTCCTGAAACCGGCCGGCTTCTGACTGGCTTCTCTTTCTATGCCGACCAGTCCGCCAAGGGCTACAGCCAGAATTAATTTTAGTATCAGCTCAAGCAGGTTCATTTGTTTAAAATCTCCTTTAAAAAACCTTCCCTTCTCCAGGACTGATTTTATAAAAAACTAAGATAAATTAGAAGAATAAATTTAACCCCGGCGGGCACCAGGGCCATTAGAATTATCCGGCCTTCTATGCTAAAATTTTAAACAATAAATAAGATATATCTAAAAGAAAGGAGAATAAAAGATGAAGACAACTATCAAGAGTGTTAAAGCCAGAGAAATTTTAGATTCCAGAGGAAATCCCACGGTAGAAGTGGAAATAAGGCTGGAAGACGGCACCTTGGCCAGAGCCGGCATTCCTTCCGGTGCCTCAACCGGAGTTCATGAAGCCCTGGAGCTGAGGGACGGAGATAAGAAAAGGTACAGCGGCAAGGGCGTTCTGCAGGCTGTAGAAAACGTCAACAAGCTTATTGCCCCGGAAATCATCGGTCTGGATGCGGCTGAACAATGGGTTCTGGACCAGAAGATGTTAGCGCTTGATGGAACCCCGAACAAAAGCCGTCTGGGAGCCAACGCCATCCTGGGTGTGAGCTTGGCTGCTTCCCGGGCTGCCGCCTTGTCGCTCGGTCTGCCGCTTTACCGCTACCTGGGCGGTGTTTCCGCCAGGATTATACCTGTGCCCTTTATGAACATCCTAAACGGTGGCGTTCATGCCAACTGGCAGGGCCCGGACTTACAGGAATTCATGATTGCTCCCGTCGGAGCCCCCACCTTTGCTGAAGCCATGAGATGGGGCAGCGAAGTTTACCACACCCTCAAAGGTGTTCTCAAAGCTAAAGGATATACCGTCGGAGTTGGCGATGAAGGTGGTTTTGCTCCAGCCCTGAAGAAAAACTCAGAAGCCCTGGACCTGATCGTGGAAGCTATAGAAAAAGCTGGCTACAAGCCTTTTGAGGACATAGCCATAGCCCTGGACCCGGCAGCCAGCGGCTTTTATGAAGATGGACTTTATCACCTGAGAACAGAAGGCCGCAAGGTCAAGGCTGAGGAAATGGTCAGCATGTATGCTGAATGGCTGGACCGTTATCCCATCATTTCCATTGAAGATGGCCTGGCGGAGGATGACTGGGAAGGCTGGAAGATTCTCAACCAGAAACTCGGGCAGAAGATTCAGCTGGTGGGTGATGATATCTTTGTCACCAACGTGGCCAGAATTAAGAAAGGGCTGGAAGAAAAAGTGGCTAATTCTGTGCTCATCAAGCTTAACCAGATTGGTTCGCTGACGGAAACCATAGAAGCCATCAACCTGGCCAGAAGCCACGGCTGGACGGCCATGGTCTCTCACCGCAGCGGGGAAACGGTGGATAGTTACATTGCTGACTTCACTGTGGCTATGGGGCTGGGCCAGCTGAAAACAGGTGCGCCCTGCCGCGGGGAAAGAGTGGAAAAGTACAATCAGCTGATGAGAATTGAAGAAGAACTTGGTGGGGCGGCTGTTTACGCTGGTAAGAGCATCGTTAAAAGGCAGAAATAAGCCTGCCACCAGCACAAAAAATCTGATTAAAAAGAGATAAATTTTAAAGCCAGATAACATAGCCGGGGACGAAAGTTGCCCCGGCTATTTTTTTGGTTGATTTTCTTTTTTTAGCAATTATCTTATACTGATAAAAAGAAAGAGGGACGTTTATGAACAAAAAATTTTTCTCAGCCATAGTTATAAGTTTGATGATGGTGACCATAATAATCCCGGCCGCGGCCCAGAACCAAAAGTTCAGGGTCAGGGTGGTGGAGGAGCAGGCTAACCTTAGAGTAAAACCCGACATCCCAGCGAGATGCTTTTTCAGGTGCA
>JBBIRN010000169.1:0-5402 GCA_037441785.1 Candidatus Aminicenantota bacterium
TGGGATTGGGTAATGTAAAAGTGATCGTGGCTGATATCGAGGAACAGAAAGCCAGGCAGCTGGTTGGCGGTCATCCCGCCGGAGAAGTCAGAAAACTTGACCTGAACGACCGGGAGGCTGTCTCCCGCCTGGTCTCCGAAGTTGAAGTGGTAGCCAGTATGGTGCCTTATACTTTCCATCCCTATATTGCCTCTTTTTGCCTGGAGTTTGGTAAGCACCTGGTGACTGCTTCCTATGTGAGTCCGGCCATGAAAGAGCTGGACGGAAAAGCCAGGGAAAAAGGGCTTATCTTTCTCAACGAACTCGGGCTGGACCCGGGCATTGACCATATGGAAGCCATGAGGCTGATAGAAGAAGCCAGGGAGAATGGTGGTCAGGTGGTTAGTTTCATTTCTTACTGCGGTGGGTTGCCAGCTCCGGAGATTAAGGATGATAACCCCTTTGGCTACAAGTTTTCCTGGAGTCCGAGAGGCTTGTTGCTGGCTGGAACAAACGAAGCCAGGTACCTCAAGGACGGTCAAGAAGTGCTGGTGCCGGCCAGAGAGCTATTTGCCCATTATGAGATGATTGACATCCCTGGTCTGGGCACTTTTGAAGGTTATCCCAACCGAAATTCTGTCCAGTACCGGGAAATTTACCACCTGCCGGAAATAAGAACCCTGCTTCGTGGCACTTTGCGCTACCCGGGCTGGTGTTTGAAAATGGAAAAAATCGGGGAGCTCGGGCTGCTGAACCTGGAAGAGCGGGAATGGAAAGCCCGGACTTATGCTGAGTTCCTGAGAGAATACCTGGGGCTGGCGACGGAAAAGGAACTGCGGGTTGAGGTGGCTAAAAAAATCAACCTGCCGGTAGACTCAGAAGTTATCAGAGCGCTGGAGTGGCTGGGTCTGTTCAGTGATAAACTGTTGCCGGCCCGGAAGATTTCGCCTCTTGACCTCCTGGTTGCTCTGATGGTGGAGAAAATGCAGTACAAAGAAAATGAACGCGACCTGACTGTTCTGCAGCATCAGATAATCGTAGACTTCCCAGGCCGCGGCCAAGAAAAGATTGTTTCCAGGTTGATTGACTATGGCCAGCCCGGCGGGCATACTTCCATGTCCAGAACCGTGGGGCTGCCGGTAGCTATAGGCGTTAAGCTGATTCTGGAAAACCGGCTTGAGCACCGTGGGGTTCTTACGCCCACGGTCCCGGAAATTTACAGACCGGTCCTGCAAGAATTGAAAACACTGGGTATTTCTTTCACCGAAGAAAGAGCCTGGCTTTAAATTAATTAAGGAGGAGGGAAAATGAGGAGGCAACCTTATGTGGCCGGTTATTTCTATCCGGCTGAGCCAGAAACCCTGGTTTCTACCATAGAATCCTTCCTGCCTCGAAAATCTGAACCTCAAGAAGCAGTCGGAGTGGTCTCTCCTCATGCTGGCTATGAATATTCCGGTCCGGTAGCGGCTGCTGTTTATGCTTCAGTGAAGATACCCGAAGAGGTCATCATCCTGGCTCCGGCCCATCATCCCATCAGGTCTCTTTTTGCCCTGTATGACAGCGGTAGCTGGATAATGCCGATGGGCGAAGTACCCATCAACAGCCACCTGGCTGACCTCATTCTGGAAGAAAACCCGGAAATTAAAAGGGATAAAGAAGCTCATAGAAAAGAACATTCCATAGAGGTTCAGGTTCCGTTTCTTCAATACTTTCAGAAAAATTTGAGTCTGGTTCCGCTGCTGGTCTCGCCCCAGGCCGGTTTTGCTGACCTGGAGGACCTGGGACAGGCGCTGGCTAAGGCCGTCAAAAAATACGAGCGCAAAGTTCTTCTGGTGGCCAGCACGGACATGAGTCATTACATCAGCCAGAAAATGGCTGAAGAGCTTGATTTTAAAGCCATTTCCTTCATCCAGAAGCTTGACGCTCGGGGGCTGTTTGAAGTGGTGGTTACTTACGGTATCTCCATGTGTGGTTTTCAGCCCACTACCGCTCTCCTGGTAGCCGCCCGCCTTTTAGGGGCCAGGGAAGGAAAGCTCATCAAGTACCAGACTTCTGGGGACCGAACAGGTGATTACCGGGAAGTGGTGGGATACGCCGGCCTGGCCATCTTTTAACGAGATAATTTAATTGACAAATTCTGTCTTTTGCGGTAAATAAAAAAAAAAAGGGAAGATGTCTTACTCTAAATTAGAAAATAAAGAAAAAATTATCCTAAATCTAACAGTAGAAGTCTATTTACAGACAGGCCGGCCGGTGAGCTCCGGTTATCTGGCCAAGAAGCTCAATTACCAGGTTTCACCTGCAACTATCAGAAATGTTATGGCTGAGTTAGAGAGAGAAGGCTACCTGTCTCAACCTCATACCTCGGCTGGCCGTGTCCCGACTGACGAAGGATTGAAATATTACGTTAACAGCATCCTGGATGAAACGTTGATCACTGGGACAGATTCTTTCGGTATCTATCACGAAGACCTGGCTCTGAACTCAGGAGAGCTGGACACGGTTTTGCTCCAGGTGAGTCAGATTCTGGCTAACACCTCTGACAATCTGGCTTTTGTCGTTTCTCCCCAGATTTCCCGGGTTAATTTTGACCAGGTGCGGTTTGTCAAGTTAAAAGATAACAAAATTATGCTGGTTCTTTTATCCACCTTTAACCTGGTGCAGACAGAGATATTTGAGACCCAGATGCTTTTCACTCAGTCTGAACTAGACCGGGCTGCCCAGTACCTGAACTTAAACTTCAGAGGGAAAAACCTGGCCTATGTGCGTGATTACCTGTTTCGGGAGTTGCCCAAGCTGAAGATTAAGTATGAAGACCTGGTGGAAAAGATGATTTCCTTGTTAAAGAATTATCTCACACCAGAAAGGGAAAAAAGCAAAATTTTCATTCAGGGCACAGCCAGGTTGCTGGAGAAGGCCGAATTATTTGACCTGCAAAAGCTGAAATCTTTATTCCAGAATTTTGAAGAAAAAGCCCAGCTGGCCAAGTTGCTTTCGGACCTGATCAGTCTGGAAAGGGTAAAAGTGGTCATCGGCTCGGAGCTGAAAATACCGGAAATTACCGATTGTTCGCTGGTTCTTTCTCATTACGGGAATAGGAACCAGGTCCTCGGTTCTCTTGGTATTATTGGACCCAAGCGGCTGCCATATGAAAAAGTCATTCCGCTGGTTGATAAAATCGCCCGCGACCTTTCCCGGACTATTTCCACTATGGAAAAAGGAGTTGAGCTATGACGGAACAGAAAAAAGAAAAAGAACAAGAAAAAGAAGTGGTGAAGCCTGAAGAACAAGAAAAATCTTCTTCAGTATCCCAGAGTCAAGGTTCATCCGAACCACCTTACGAAGAAGCCGAGCAAGAAGAAATTGAATATTTAAACCTGGAAAGAAAAGAGGAAGGCCAGGGAACGGGAATTAAAGTCAAGCCAGGTGAAGAAAGCGATAAGGATAAAATCATAGAAAAATTAAAACAGGAACTGAAGTCTCGCGACGAAGAACTGGAACAGCTCCGCCAGACAGTGGAAGAACTGAAGGATAAATTCCTGAGAAATCTGGCTGAAGTGGATAACCTGCGCAAAAGACTGGAAAAAGAAAAAGAAGATTACTATCAGTTTGCCCTGACCGGGCTGATGGAAGAGATGTTGCCCATTCTGGATAATTTTGAAAGGGCTCTTAAAATTCCGGATGAAAGCAACGGCCGGACCCTGAAAGAGGGGGTAGAGCTCATCTACCGCATGCTTCTTAAACTGTTAAATAAATACGGTGTTAGTCCGATTGATGTTTCTGACCGGAAATTTGACCCGAACCTGCACCATGCATTAGCATCAGAAGAATCAGATGAAGTGCAGGATGTGGAAATAGTTGAAGAAATGCAAAAGGGGTACTTAATTAACAATAGACTTCTCCGTCCTACTATGGTAAAAGTTAAGGTGCCTAAGAAGAAACCTGAATAATATGGGTGAAGTAATCGGAATAGACCTGGGAACCACTTTTTCCTGTGTGGCTTATCTCAACGGAGATAGGCCGGCTATTATTCCTAATCTAGAAGGCAGTAATACCACGCCTTCGGTAGTTTCTTTTACCTCAGCGGGACAACCTCTGGTGGGCATGCCAGCCTGGCGTCAGGCTGTTATCAACCCGGAAAATACCATTTACTCCGTCAAGCGGCTAATCGGTCGGAAGTTCCATTCCCCGGAAATTGAAAGGCTAAGGCCCAGGCTGCCTTATAAAATGGTGGAGGCGGCCAACGGTGATATCCTGATAGAAGCTGCCGGCCAGTTGTACACTCCGCAGGAGATTTCTGCTCTAATTTTGTCCTACCTGAAAGAATGCGCTGAAAAC
This sequence comes from Candidatus Aminicenantota bacterium, assembly GCA_037441785.1. Taxonomy (GTDB): domain Bacteria; phylum Acidobacteriota; class Aminicenantia; order Aminicenantales; family Saccharicenantaceae; genus Saccharicenans. Next base: position 4,318 of record JBBIRN010000169.1, read on the forward strand.
TTTCTGGGCACCAAGGTTGAAGAAGCTGTTATTACCGTTCCGGCTTATTTTGATGACCATCAAAGACAGGCCACCAAAGATGCCGCTACTATCTGTGGCCTGAATGTTCTGCGAATCATTAACGAGCCGACGGCCGCCAGCCTGGCTTATGGGTTTAACACCAGGAAAAACGGTTTGATAGCTGTCTATGACCTGGGTGGCGGCACCTTTGATATCACCGTGCTGGAGTTGCACGAGGGAGTGTTCCATGTGCTGTCCACGGCCGGCGATACTTTCCTCGGCGGAGATGATTTTGACAACCGCCTGATTGGCTGGCTGCTGGATGAGTTCAAGAAAGAACACGGCCTCGACCTTTCCCAGGACAGGTATGCTTTACAGCGGATAAAGGAAGCAGCTGAAAGAGCTAAAAGAGAATTGTCGTTTGCCGTGGAAACTGAGATTAATCTACCTTTTATCTGCGCCACCAATTCCGGTTCTCTGCACCTTAGAAAAAGAATCAACCGCAGCTTTTTGGAAAGCCTGACCAGGGACCTGGTGGAAAGAAGCCTGGAAATCTGCGAACGGGCTCTTAACGATGCCAGGATTAAGAAAGACAGGATAGATGAAGTCATCTTGGTCGGCGGTCAGAGTCGTATGCCCCTGGTCAAGCAGCTGGTGCAGGAATACTTTGGCCGCCAGCCAGCGGCCCGCATCAACCCGGATGAAATCGTGGCCATGGGAGCAGCCCTGCAAGCTTCTATTTTAAGCCGGGAGACAAAAGAGCTGGTTTTGCTTCTGGACGTCACTCCTTTTTCTCTTGGCATAGAAACGGAAAACGGAGGATTTCAGAAAATCATTGAGCGAAACACCACCATTCCGGCCAGAAAAACCATGGCTTTTACCACGGTAGAAAACAATCAGCGAAGGGTACGGATTCATGTTCTCCAGGGAGAAAGTGACCGGGCTCAGGATAATGTTTCCCTGGCTACCTTTGAGCTGGTGGGCATTGACCCGGCTCCGGCTGGCGTACCCCAGATTGACGTCACCTTTGAGATTGATGCTGATGGTATACTTAAAGTATCGGCTCGAGATGTTGGCACCGTCCG
>JBBIRN010000170.1:0-4396 GCA_037441785.1 Candidatus Aminicenantota bacterium
TCTGGAAGTGGAAGATAAGAAATCCCCTCAGCGAGAAGAGGCAGAGAAGGGCAAGCCGGATTTCGCCGTCAGACTGCGAGAGCTGGAAGCCCTCAAAAAAGAAGGACTTTTGAACGACGAGGAGTATCAACGAAAAAGAAGAGAGATTCTTGATGAAAAATGGTAAGGACGAGGGCAGAAACAGGCGAAGGAGGCCAGGGTTGCCCCACAGATTCATTCTCCGTCTTGGCTATTGGTTGCTCTTGGCTTTGGTTTTTATTCTGACCGTCCGGCCCTGTCTGGAAGCGGCCGATAAATGTGCATTTTCAGCCACTCCAGTTCGACTGACCCAGGATTCCCAGAAGGCCCTTATCTTTCACAACAAGCAGGAAGAAATCCTGGTTCTGGCTACCGAGTTAAGGGCCGAGAAGGAAACGGTAGTCCTGGAGTTTATTCCCTTTCCTTCGGAACCGCAGGTGTTCCTGGTCAAAGGGCCAATTCTGGAAAAAGTCAACGAGCTCTTGAAGAAACAAAAATAAGAGACAATACCGGCTGAGCGAATTTTTGCCGGAAGGGATGGATGAATACCTGCGGGTAAGAGGAGGGGAAAGCCAGATTTCTCTTTCACTGGGACGGACCTATGTCTCCCGGGTCGGATTTAATCCGGGCCGGACGGCTGCCCTGGTTTTTGTGTCCCACGTGCCCGGTCCGGAAATGGGGGCCGGCTATCTGGTTTTGCTGGAAAAGCACCAGGGGGATTGGATTCCTGTCGGGCTCTTGAGCAGCGAAATCTATTAATAGCGGGGCAAACGCGCTGCTCTCCCGATTTTATCGGTGCCTCGGGGTCCCGCCTGGTCAAAATACCAGAATGGCCAGCAATTGACCTTTTTTGCTGCCTGAAGAGATAACTCTTATACCGAGGCCGACCGCAGTTTGGTTTATTTCGGCCTGGCTCAATTTATTTATCACTGCCTCGGCCTCCACCGCGATGACCAAGACCGCGTTCACTCGTTCAAACTTAAAATTTCCCTCCGAAGCTGCTTTCAGCAAAAACGTCTGCACTTCAACTGGCTCAAAACTTTCTTTCTGGCTGAAATGGTCGACGGCTCTTTGGGCCAGGTATTTGAGCTCTTCGCTTTCTTCCAGGAGCGGCTGTCCCCGAGTTTTCCGGATATCATTTATCTTCTGGATAATTTCTGTTTCCGAGGCTTCAATTTCCGGCGGCCCTTCTTTTATAAAAAGCTCGGTTACCAGGAAAGCCTTGTCGTTGTCGCTGTCTCTGATTTCCACCCCTATCCCAACATGGGTGAACCGGCTATTTATAATATTCAATCGATGACCTGGGCTTTCCATTAAGCCGCGGTGTAAATCTTCAGCCGAGTGATAGCCCTGGCACACGTTTTCTCCAAAGTACCTGGCTTCAATCCCGGCAGCCTTGAGCCTTTCCGCTGGTCCACCGGTTGTCGGTGAAACATGTCCGACGAAGTTGTTTTGGACCATATCCCGGCAATGGCTTCTGGCTATTTCTTCGAGCCTCAGGTCTCTGGCGAGGGGTTCCAGGCCGGCTTTTTTTCTTTCTTCATTTATCAGTTCATAAAGCCTCTTTTGAACCTTGGAAGCTGATGGTTCCCGGCTGTCGATGATATTGATGGCCCCACCGGAAAAAGTCGAGCCGCCGGTTCCCACAAACAGCGGAAAATCAGCCAGGACCTGGGGACCTTTTTTCTTTTGATTAGCAACAATTTCTACCTGGTGTTTCCCGGGCTCAGAAAGGTTCAGCTTCACTTTAGCCGGATAGATGCTGAGCTTCTCGCCTTCGACCATAGCCGGTTCGGTCTTCCCGTCTGGTAATTTATGAATTACCTCCCACTCGGAATAACCCGGATAAACGCTCAGCTTGAATTCAAGCTGACCGGGCTCAGCCAGCAGCCTGGGCACAGGCGATAAGAAGACGTGTCTCTGGGAAAAAGCGATGATTATCACGATGGAACCGGTCGGGTTTCCGTCAGCCAGGGCTCCGTAGTGGGTGTAGTTGCTCAGGTCTTTCAGGCTGGCCAGCTGGGCCTTGAGGCGTGAGGCCAGGCGCACATCAATACGCTCTGATTTTATTAAAAAATGGGGATAAGGCTCGGGCAGGCCCAGCCAGGCAGCAGCTTCTTTGATGGCTATGGAGTCAGGCATATTCAAATCCTGCAAAAGCTCGTTCAGCCAGCGGCAGAAGTTAGCCAGGCGGGGGTCAGGTTCCCAGTTAAGGCCAAGGTCTCGCAGGGTGCGAGGGAGGATTTTTTCTAACAGGTAATTCTGATTGCCGGCAAAAGCCGAGCCTTCTGGCGGTGACGAGAAGTAGGCTTTAGCTTCGGGCAGACGGGTTAAATATCGAAGGGCAATGTTTTTCTGTTCTGTTTTGTTCTGGGCCAGGGTAATTGTGGATAAAATTATTAGCAGAGCAAAAGTTGCCAGAGAGACGGCTAATTTTAGAGCCAAATTTGATGTTTCGGTCCCCAGTTTAAGCCTTTCATTTTTGGGGAGCATCATCTTAATCCCCTCCGGTCTATTCTATCTCGTTTTTCTGGCAGAAATTCTGAATCTTGCTTTCCAGCTCCTGGGCGCGGGCCACGGCTTTTTCTTCAGTTAAAGTTGGCTTAAGCTTCTGAAGCTTTTTTCTAACTTCTTTAACCTGGTTTTCCGCTTTTTCCGGGTCTGAGATGATTACCAGCCCTGGTTCGGCTGCCTGTCGGTTAGCAGCGATGTAATTCTGAGTGGCTGTCTGGAATTCTTTTTCCAGGCTGCGGACCAGCTTTTCTTCAGCTGAAATCTGAAAAAAGTTGGTGTAGACCACGACCAGGAGAAAAATCAATTTTTTCATTTTCCCCTCCAATTACCCTTTAAAAATGCAGGGAAATAGTTGATGCCCGCAATTTCCTCCCTGTTATTTTATCATCCTTTTCAGGAATATTTTATTTGAAGACCGCGGATATGACAATAAAATTATTCTGCCCAAAAACGCGGATGCAAACTATATTTCCGTTTTTTCTCTTGCCCCACTGAGCCATTGATTTTTAAGAAAGCCAAAAAACTTTTCAATTTTCTTTATTTGTTTTCTTCTCCAAAATAAAAAGTAAAAAGTCTACCGCCTCTTAAAAAGCCTTGTCCTAATAAAAACAGTCCAGTCTGCCTTAAAATGACAAAGCCTGGCCATAATTTTTAGCCCTCAGGAAATGCACAGCTGTTTTCATTTTTCTATCAGGCTTAAAAATAATTCCACTGCCTTTGGATCAAAATGCTTTCCTGATTGACTTTTAATATATTCTATCGCTTTCTCTCTTGGCCATCGCTGCCGATAGGGACGGTCAGAAAGCAGGGCATCCCAGACATCTACCACAGTGAACAGACGCGCCGCCAAAGGAATCTGCTCACCTTTAAGACCTCGGGGATAGCCACTGCCGTCCCATTTCTCGTGATGACAGTAGGGAATGTCCAGTGCCGGTCTTAAATAGGCAATTGGAGAGAGAAGTTCAAAAGCATACACAGAATGCTTTCGCATTATGATCCATTCTTCTTCGGTTAATTTATCTGGCTTGAGAAGAATTTGATCCGGTATGCCCATCTTTCCGATATCATGCAACAAGGCACCACGCCGCACATGCTGGATCTCTTCTTCACTCATTCCGGCAGCGCGGGCAAGTTTTACAGTCATTTCAGTTACTCGTAACGTATGTCCCTCTGTTTCTTTATCTCGTAAATCGAGCGCCCGGGACCAGCCTTCAATAGTAGCATCATAAGCTTCTATGAGCTCTTGCTGACGCTTCTCAAGGGAAGCTGCCATTTGGTTGATGGAATCACCCAGGCAATTAATTTCAGAAGCGCCATAAGGAAAATTGAAATAGCGTGTTTTTAGGTCTCCTCTGGTCAGCCTCTGGGTAATTTGCTGGAGAGAACGAATTTGCCTCATAAAGCTGAAATCTGAGCCAAACCAGGTGCAGATGAGAAGCATTATTCCGACTATAGTCATAATCAGCAGATTGCGATTGAACCTGTGATTTACACTGGATAACAAAACATCTTCCGGCTGAGCAAAAATTAAATGGACATCTGCTTGATAAATTTTGCTTTTTAGTAAAGTAAAAGCATAAACCCAAGTCTGGCCATCCGGTCCGGTGGCCGTTATTATACCTTCATTTTCCTTAAGAGCTTTAGCTACAACTGATTTTTCCGGGGCCTGATGGCCGATTAAGTTTTTTCCATTTGGCAAGCGAACCAGAATAATGCCATTTTTGTCCACTTTGGTTAGAGTTGCCGCTTGAGGTATTTTGGAGGCCAGCCAGTCCTCGTATTGAGCGAGCCAGTAAAGGTCCAGCGTGGCAAAAATTACACCTACAGGTTTGCCATCGTCTCCGAAAATTGGATAGGCTAAATT
>JBBIRN010000170.1:4406-5389 GCA_037441785.1 Candidatus Aminicenantota bacterium
GGCCGATGGGTGATTCGCTCTTCCTCGAATGCTCCGATGGCAAATCGCTGGTTGCCCATAGCTTCTTTGAAATAAAGGCGATCGGCGATATTAACTTTTTCCTGGAGTGGTTTGGCGCTGCAAACCACGTCACCTTTGGAGTTAGCAATTCCGAAGTTCTCGTATCTTTCATAATGGGAAAGAAGAAAAGCCATAAGCTGGTGGCAATTTGTGGGGTTATATTTTTTGACCTCGCCTAAAAAAGAAATGGCTTTAAGGAGTTGATATGTTCCGTTTAGCAAATCGGCTTCTTGAAAGGCGATAATTCTTGCTATCTCCAGAGTCTGCTGTTTCAGGCGATTTATTTCTATTTTACGTTCTTCCTGGTTGGAATAATGGAAAAGTGCCAGGGCTGGTAGGATGGCAAATAAGATTATCAGCAGAACTCTAAAGCGAAGACTGGAAAAAGGCCGAAACAGTTTCCTGGCCATGTTTTTTATATCGCTGTTATTTTTTTATTTCATTAATTAGTAACATGTTAAGACGTCAGGCAGCCAGGGAAGCAAATCGTCGTATGATAGAACCAATTTTACCCTTTTTCTCATGGCTAAAAGTTTTATAGACTTTCACTTTCTAATTATATTAATCAACAAATCCTGGGGAATGTCAAATCACTATCTCTGATTTTATGATTCGGTGATGGTGCCGTGAAAGGGCGAAAGATAATTTTATTATTTTAATAATCAGCAGGTTAGTGGATGAAAAATGGCAATGAACAGAGCGGATAAAGTTATTAGGCATGGAGTTTTGAACATATCTTTTTTAAAGCAGAAGTGATTTCTTTATAAAGCATAAAAAGCCAAAAAGTAGAGGCGCACCCCTCTCTATTTTCAGATCCAACTAATTCAGCTAATTTTTAGAGCGGCTCAATCAGATTTCTACATCAGAAATCTACAGCCTTTTTTTCAAGCTGCTTTTGTTTTTGGCGAAATAAAAAAGGCAAA
>JBBIRN010000171.1:0-5370 GCA_037441785.1 Candidatus Aminicenantota bacterium
AAAGACAGTTGTTAACCTCTTGGTCAAACGAGGACGAAGCAAAGTGGAAATAAGGCGAAAAAAACCAGCGGCTGTTAAAATAGCCAAGAGGCCAATCAATTGGAAACACATTCTGGCACCAAGAATTGGGAAAGAACCCCAGTAAAATATGAGGCCAAAGAAGGTTGATAAAATTATAAACAACAGAAGAAGCTTTAAGGGGTCAGAACAGTGCTTAGGAAATTCTTTGATCAGGAAAAATAAATATATTATCACCCCAAGAAGTGAGGAAATGGGCCAGCCAAAAAGATGAAGATGGAGTTGGACAAGATTGCCCCAGGCGTAGTTGGCTCCTCGCAGGAAAGTATGAGGGACACCGGTGTATCCCTTTTTGCCGAATCCGACCCCATGGTCTGGCCCGTATCTTTCAATGTAACCCATTTTTAGAGGGTGCCCTGTGGTACCATAGTTGTAAGCCATTAGAGCGCCGGCAGCCAGCAAAGCCATAAGAGCAAGGGCAAGAGTAGCTTTGTAATACTTCTTTGGTTCTTTTATGAATACGAACAATAAATAAATTGCTGGCGCGACAGCGAAGAGTACAGATTCATAAGGCCGGATGAGAAAGGCCATAAAAAAGCCGAAACCACTAATAAAACCATTTTTCAGCGAAGGGTTACGCAAAGCACGGATGTAAAACAGCAAAAATAAAGTGCAGAAGAAAAGATGCGTTGTGTGTGACATTAGAGTGGAAGAAAGTATAAGAAACCAGTAGGAAAGTGAAGCAAAAAGGGCTGCCCAGAAGCCGGTTTTTTCGTCGAAAAGTTCTGTTCCGAGGTAGAAGATAAGAATGATAGTAAGAGCAGCAAACAGGGGATTGATAACCCAGGGGGCCTTAAAAATGTATCCGATGGCCAGAAGTGCTGGGAAACCGGGTGGGTACTGTGAATACCAGCGGCCGTTGTTTATGACATGCGGGAAATCAAAGAATTCCTTAGCGCAGGGAGAAGGGACGTAAAGTCGGCCCAGAAGAAAAATCTTGGCTTGGAAATCATAGGCAGCTTCGTCATGGATGTGAGGGGTGCGGTCAAAAATAAATAATGCAATAAGATTGGTGCCTATGAAAACAATGGCGGCCAAAAGGTAGACAAAGTTCTTATATTTTGGATGATAAACCCTATTCACCAACTCGATTTTATGATACTCTCACCTGGCCTGACAAGTGCTTTTTTCTTTCAGGTTAAGACATGGTATCCAGTTTAAGGGGAGTATCTGGAAGCGGCGGGGTGGACAGCCAGCTATTGGGATTGAGGTTGAGCAGGCCAGAGGCTTTTTAAGATTAGCACTTGAAAAAGCAGGGCTTCCCCCCTTAAATATTTTGTTGAAACTCTTAAACGAAAGGAGGAGGAAGCCCCAGTGACAGAAAATATATACCCTACTTACTATGAACTTTGCAAGAGCGCACCGCTTCTGGCCAGGAAGGCTATCGTCAGGGCTTACGAGGAGACGGGGAATATCTCTGAGGTGGCGAGGTTATTCCGGACTACCCGCAAGACGGTGCGAAAGGTGGTGCGGAGGTGGAGAGAAAGAGGAGAGGAAGGACTTAAGGATCTATGGAGGAGGCCCAAGCGCTCGCCCACAAGGACCTCAGCTGCGGTAGAGGGGTTGATAGTGGCCGAGAGGAAGAGGACCGGCTATGGCCTGGACCGGATAGCCAGGATACTGCGGGAGAAAGGGCTGGAGGTTAAACCTTCTACTGTGCGCTATGTCTTGCGACGTTATAAGCTCAGTATCAAGTATAAACGGTCCCGCTACAGACGCAGGAACCGCTTCTATGATTTTGAGGCACTTTATCCCTTACAACACTTCCAGGTTGATCTTAAGGAGGTCTATGACTCTACCACGCTTTCGGAACAGACTCTGCGCTGGGCTAAGAGATTAAATATCCCTCCCTATCAGTGGACAGCCATAGATGTAAAGACCAGGCTGAGGTTTATCTCTTACTCCTATGAGAAGACCTTCACCAACGGTCTGCTGTTCATGATGACGCTTATCTACTTTCTGAGGAGCTTTGGGGTGCAGCATAAGATAACGCTCCAGACTGACAACGGGGATGAGTTTGGGGATACGTCAGTAAATAAACTAGAGTACCTGAACAAGAACATCTTCTCTCCACTCAATGCCGAACTTCTTCATATACCCAAGGGTAAGAAAGAATATCAGGCCTTCGTGGAACGCTCCCATCAGACCGACGACAATGAGTTCTACATCCCCCAGATAGAGCGCTGTGCAGACTTGAAGGAGTTTTACTTCAGAGCTCTGAAATGGGAGTTTATGTATAATACTAAACGTCATCACTCAACCCTGGGGATGAGACCTTTTAGGAAGCTTACTATGGAGAGGAAAATATCCAAGTTAGTAGCCTTGTTTCCGGTAATGCAGCCGGAAAAATTAACTGACCTGTATTTTAAGCTCTTCCCACAAACTGGATACCATGTATTAGCCAATGACCGTTTTTTTAGGTATTTTATCTAACGGCTTGATATTAAGATGTTTATGATATTAAATTTTGACAGACATCTGGGGGAAAAAAGGCTGTGAGCAAATGGGAAATAAAAAAAGATTAAGTAATTCGGCTGGAGGAAATAATTTTTTAAATCAGATGTGGTAAAATTTGGGGGCGATGGCGGTAATAAGAACGATAATTCTCCTGATTTTTTATGTGGTGCTGGTGGTGCTCCTAACGCCGGTGCTTATGGTGTGCTGGCCGCTCGGCATTCGGGACCCGCTTCTTAGGGTGGCCAAATGGGCCATGGGCCTCAGCCGCCGGATTCTGGCTCTTAAGGTCGAAGTGCAGGGGCTGGAAAACATAGACCTGCACCAAAGCTACGTCTTCATGGCCAACCACCTGAGCTTTCTGGACGGCCCACTTCTTTTTTATGTCATACCCCAGCTTGTGCGGGTGATACTCAAGAAAAGCATCTTCCGCATTCCTGTAGTCGGCCCGGGTATGCGCTTTGTTGGCTTCATCCCGGTTGACCGCAAGAGAGCCAGCGGCGGCAAGCGCAGCATTGACGAAGCTGCCGGGCTCATGAAGGAACGCGGCTACTCTTTCCTGATTTTTCCTGAAGGTACCCGTAGCCGAACGGGCGAGCTTCAGCCCTTCAAACGCGGTGGATTTTTCCTGGCGCTGGCGGCCGGTGCTCCGATTGTTCCCGTCACCATAAAAGGCACCTTTGAATTGATGCCCAAGGGCCGTCTTTTCCCGCGCTCGGGTTTGATAAAAGTTATTTTCCACAAGCCGATTGAGGTAGCAGGCAAAACCACAGACGACATTCCCGCTTTGCTTGACCAGGTTTATTCAGCCATAAAGTCCGGGAAATGAGTCATAAATTAAATGAATAAATTAAAGGACCAGGAATGACGTCCGGCGATTCTGCAATCATTAACCCCCATAGCTTGGCCTGAATTTTTTTCAGCGATACGTTCTGACAGGCTGTAAATTAAATTGATGCCAGCGGCAGAAAATTAGGGCATAATAAGCCTTGAAATTGCTTTCAGTAAACTGAGCCTAATGGTAATTATAGATTGTGATTAGATTTAAAGGATGCGTCTCAGGGTTAGCTTTAAAAATTTAAATCAAACAGCCTATCAATAAACTGAAATCAGCCAGAAAAGGCAAACAGCATGAAACAGGAACAAAGGTCAAAAATCAGAGAGGCCAGAAAACAACAAGGCAAAAATTAAAATAAAGGAGCGTAGGCAATGGTGCAAAAGGGAAAACCCGAAACGAGTTGGCAAAAGCTACAAATTTTTCTTTTTGGGCTTATTGTTTTACTTTTTCTGCCAGAGCTTTCTTTTTCGGCTGCTCATTCCGCTGGCGCTGCCGATGAAATCATCGTACTCAGCGGAGCGCGAATTCTGACCGCTTCAGGCCGGAACTTTGACCGGGGTGTTATCGTCATCAAAAACGGCCGCATTGCTGAGGTTGGCGAAAGGGCAGAAATTCCAGCCGGAGCCCGGGTGCTTGATGTCTCCGGTTGCTTAATCACGCCCGGCCTCATTGATGCTCATTCTCACCTCGGCCTTGGCCCCAGCGGCGGTGTGACAGAAGATAATGAAATGACGGACCCGGTAACCCCTCAGCTGCGGATAATAGATTCTATTCATCCGGAAGGCGTGGGACCGGACCGCAACCAGTTTTTGAACGCCGTGGCTGAAGGCGTGACCACGGCAGTAGTCAGGCCTGGTTCGGGCAATGTCATCGGCGGGCAATCGGCAGTGCTTAAACTCCGCGGCGGAACGGTTGATGAGATGTGTATTCTTTTCCCGGCTGACATGAAAATGGCCCTCGGACACAAAGGAGCCTATGCCCAGAAGGGCCAGATGCCCATGACCAAGATGGGCACGGCTTATCTCGTAAGGCAGGCCATGTTAGAAGCCATGGAATACAAGAAGGCACTTGCTGCTTACGAACGGGAGAAGCAGAAAAACCCGGAGGCTCAGCCGCCGGCTCGCGACCTGAAGAAGGAAGCCATGCTCCTGGTGCTGGAACAACAGATTCCGGTGCACATTCACGTGGGGCCCGCAGATGATATTATGACTGCTGTGCGCCTGCACCGGGAATTTAAATTTAAAAAATTATCGCTGGCTCACGCTGAGGAAGCTTATAAAGTAGCCGATGAGCTGGCCAAGGATGACGTGGCCGTGGTGGTCGGACCAAGGATGATTGTCTATGACGATAATAACCAGCTCATTAACCTGGCGGATTATCTGGTTAATAAAGGCGTTTTTGTCTGCATTATGACCGATGCTGATGTGGTACAGCAGCCTTTTTTGAGGACGCAGGCGGCCATCGCCGTGAAGTACGGGATGGACCCGGAACAGGCGCTGCGGGCCATAACCATCAACCCGGCCAAGTTGATGGGACTGGAAGCGCGAATAGGAAGTCTGGAGAAGGGGAAAGATGCCGACCTGGTCGTCTGGAGTGGAGACCTGTTTGATGTGCGGCAGGAGGCGCTCCGAGTGTTCATTGATGGCCGTGAGGTTTACCGGAATCCAAAGCTGGATAAAACTGCAAACTGAAGGGTCAGGATGATTGGCCGCGATGAGCTTTGGATGAAAGTGAACGGGCGATATAAAAGGGTGAGCATAGATGAAATTAAAATTAAGGGAAAATAGATGAGAATAAACTCAGAAAGGGGAAAATGGCGATGATAAAAAGATACCAGAAAAACAAATTAATCAGCCTTGGTCTGGCTTTATTAGTTATTTTAGTGACGGCGTCGCTCTTGGGGGCGGCCGAAAAGAACTATCCTTGCTTTCCTTCATTGACTCGTGACGCTGCTTTTCCTTCAAAAATTTCTTCTGGTTCTGGTTTTGGTTCTGTTCCTT
>JBBIRN010000172.1:0-5342 GCA_037441785.1 Candidatus Aminicenantota bacterium
GCCCACTCCCGCTTTGATAAAATTCCTTCGGCTGATTATACTCATGATAATTTCCTTTTTAAAATCTTTAACATCTTAAAACCTGAGTTTTTCTCGGTCACTCTATCTTCAAGCAGAGGAAGCTTTTTCTGGAATAAAAAAGCCATCAGTCAGGAAGCAATCTATCATTTTAATTAATAGCTACGCGAATACCATCTTGAAGCACCATCAGTAAGAAACAACCTGCGCTTTTCATCTAAACTACCCAGGGCTTCCGGTGGGGATAATCCAGCATTCGGTTGGCTTCCTCATCGCCGATAAACTGCTCTCGTTCGGGGCTCCAGTTTAGCCGGCGTCCAAGCTTCATGGCAATGTGAGTGATGATACAGATGCTGTTAGAGCGATGACCTACTTCTACCGGAGCAGCGGGTTCCTTTCTGGTGCGAACGCATTCGAGGAAATTTTTCATATGGTTTGAGCTCTGGTAGAGTTTCACCTGACCAGAACCCACCTGGTAGCTAAGAATTTCAGGTCTGGAAGCCTGTAAACCTTCGCGCCTGACAAACACCCAGCCTTCTGTGCCTTCAAAACGCACCCCGGCCGGGTCTCCTATTTCCATAACCATAATTATCCCATCAGCGTAAGTGGCTTCGGCTCTGAACTTGGTGTGCACATTGAACAGCCCGCGTTCTGGAAATTCGGCCTGAGCTTCAACTGATACTGGTCCGCTTAGCTCAGTGCCGTGCCCCCATTGGGCAATATCAATCATGTGGGCTCCCCAGTTGGCAATCATGCCGCGGTCGTAGGTTTCAATTTGCATCCAGCCCGGGCGGTCATAACTCATCTGCGGATGCACCCGGTCTTCAGAATAGGGCGCTTCAGGCGTTGGACCGAGCCAGAAATTATAATCCAGGTTTGGCGGTACAGGCATCGGTCCCGGGTCACCGCGTCCGGTATCTTCAGGCAGCCAGACGCTGATCTTTTGCAGCTGGCCGATAAGACCGTTGCGCACTATTTCACAGGCCTTTAAAAAATAGATGGAAGAACGTTGCTGGCAACCGACCTGGAGAACAACTTTTTCTTTTCTTACGGCTTTTACCAGCTTCTGGCCTTCAACCAGCGAATAGGTCAGAGGTTTTTCTAGGTAAATATCTTTCCCGGCCCTAGCGGCCATGATAGCGTTTACTCCATGCCAGAAATCCGGCGTGGCCACAACCACCGCTTCTATCTCTTTTGAGGCCAGGAGTTCGCGGAAGTCGTGGAAAATTTTTATTCCCCGGTAGCGGTTTAAGCCGAGCTCCCTGGCGTAGGTTTTCTCTGCTAACCAGGCGGCGTTTTCCGCCCGGTGGCGGTCCACGTCACACACGGCCACCACCCGCGCTCCGACTTCCAGCCCGCGGTAAAGAAGTTCCAGCATATCAGCCTGTCCCTGCCGGCCAACACCAATACAGCCGACCTGAATATAATCGCTGGGCGCGGGAGGGGAAAAAATTCGGGAAGGAGCCAGCACAGGAGTAGCCAGGCCTACAGCTGTAGTTTTTATAAAATCCCTTCTTTTCATAAGCACATTTTAATATTCTTTTTGCTTGGTTTCATGAAATTTTTAGCCGGTCTCTTAGCACTCAACTGATTTAAAGGCTGAAATTTGTAGTATAATTCTGAAGTATAAGGTGACGAGTCAATGGAATCGATTAAAGAACTTTATCGGATTGGTCGTGGGCCCTCCAGCAGCCACACCATGGCTCCGGCCAGTGCCGCCAGGATTTTTTTTGAAAAACATCCTCAGGCCCAGAGCTATCGCGTGACTCTTTACGGTAGTTTGGCGGCTACGGGCAAAGGCCATCTTACAGAAGAGGTACTCCGGGAAATTCTCCCACCCGAAAAAACTACTATCTTTTGGCGTAAGGACCAATATCTACCGCCACATCCGAATGCCATGCTGTTTGAAGCTGTGGAGTCAGATGGTTCGGTAGCTTCCTGGCTTGTTTTCTCAGTGGGAGGTGGAGCTATTCGTGACCTGGAATCCATGAACAGGGTAGAAAATCTTTATCCCCATCAAACACTAAAAGAAATTATTGACTACAGCGAAGAAAATGGTTTGACCCTGGCTGATTATGTTTTTAAGTTTGACCGGAAAGACCTTAAAGACTATCTGCGAGAGGTTTGGAAAACTATGCAACAGGCGATAAAAAGAGGATTGAGCGCAGAGGGAGTGTTGCCCGGTCCGTTGAAATTACAAAGGAAAGCCAGCTCTTTTTACCTGAAATCGCGTAACAGCAAAGGTATGCTCCAGAAAATTAGCCGCACTTTTGCCTATGCCCTGGCGGTTTCAGAAGAGAATGCGGCTGGAGGTGTTATTGTCACTGCCCCTACCTGTGGTTCCAGCGGCGTGGTGCCCGCAGTTCTCAAGAGCCTGAGTGAAAGCTACAAATTCAGCGAGGACAGAATAATAAATGCCCTGGCGGTGGCAGGTTTAATTGGGAATCTGGTTAAGCATAATGCTTCCATCTCCGGGGCAGAAGTTGGTTGTCAGGGAGAAATTGGTACGGCCTGTTCAATGGCTGCAGCGGCCGCTACTTATCTTCTGGGGGGAAGTGCCCGGCAGATGGAGTATGCGGCCGAGATGGGTATGGAACATCATCTGGGTCTGACCTGCGACCCGGTGGCCGGGATGGTTCAGGTCCCCTGTATTGAAAGAAATGCCATGGCTTCAGAAAGAGCTCTGGATTGCGCCGTCTACGCCCTGATGACCGATGGTTCGCATAAAATACCTTTTGATGAAGTAGTCAGGATTATGAAACAGACCGGTCTGGACATGAAAAAAGAATACCGGGAAACGGCCGAGGGTGGGCTGGCTACTATTTTTACTGAGAAGAAAGATGAACAGGAAAGTTAGGGAAGAGTTTGTGGTAGCCGGTATAATTGTAAAAGCAGAATTTTTTCGTGCTGGTCAAAGATGGTTCGCTTTGATGAACAGTTAAGAAAGAGGCAGTAGGAATTTTTTTGTTGATAATTGGTGAAGGAACAAAAATTGAATTCTCCAAATTTTATAGTTAGTTGAGGTAAAACATGAGCGGGAGTAAAGAACTTAAATACACGAGCCAGTATGAAATTTTGAGTTTTGGCACTGATTACCTGGGGAAGGTCCACCTATCGGCCCTGATGAATTACCTTCAGGAGGCGGCCCGGCTTCATTCTATCCGGGAAGGGTTTTCTGTTTTTGATTTGTTTAAAAAAGGAGTCACCTGGGTGGTCTCGCGCTATCATCTAAAAATTAACCGCTATCCCAACCTCTCGGAAAAAATTTCAGTCAGCACCTGGGCTTCAGGCAAAAATGGTTATTTTGCTTTGAGAGATTATGAGGTAGTGGATGAAAAGCAAGCGCCTATCCTGGTAGCCACCAGCTCCTGGATGATTATTGACCTGCAGAGCCGGCGCCCGGTCAAGGTTGAAAACCTGTTTCCGGATGAGCTGGTACTTCAGGAGAGAGCTCTGGAGGATGATTTTCCTCAGCTTCCGGCGGTGGAAACTCTTGACCACAAAGCTATTTTCCGGGTTCTTTTTGAAGACCTTGATTATAACCGGCATGTGAACAACGTCGTTTATTCGCGCTGGGCTTTAGAAGGCATGCCACAGGAAGTTTTGTTTTCTTCCCGACCGGAAGAACTGGAAATAAACTACCGGGCAGAAGCTTTCTACGGAGATGAGATTGAAGTGATCACTCAGAAGCCGGCCACTCCGGATGGTTACTGGGTGCAGCAGGTCTTCAACCTGACTTCAGGCAAAGAAGTGGCCAGAGTTCGTTCTCGCTGGAAAAGGTATGAATATTTCAAGGATAAACAAACGGAATAGTGGTTGAAAGAAGATAATATGCTTATTTATATTAAAGCAATTTCTACCTAGAGAAACCATATGAAATGCCACAAAGCCTGGCGCTTGATAAACGAGCTTGTTGACAAAGAAACCGAGAGAAAAGACCAGTTGGACGAATGGCGAAAAAAGCTTAGAAACTAAACAGCCGGAGAAATAAAAGGCAGGCAATTTTCGCCGAAAAGTTGTAAACTTTACCAGAAAGAGAAAAAATAAATTTTAACTTGAACAAGAATAAGCTTAACAGGGATAAAATTAAAAGGAAAGAAGAATGTCAACCAGAATAAAAGAAAAAAGAGAAAAACTTCCTCAAGCCCAAAACTGGGGCCTGGTTTTGATGGGTGGTGGAGCCCGCGGCCTGGCCCACATTGGCGTGCTGGAAGCCCTGCTGGAAAATGACCTGGTTCCGCCCATCATCACCGGGACTTCTATGGGGGCTATTGTGGGCGGTCTGTTTGCTGCAGGTTATCTGCCCCGAGAAATTGAGGAGATAAGCAATGAACTGAGCTTCAGCCGGCTGGCCAAGCTCAGGAAGGCCAAACTGCCTATACCGGATAAACTAATGCAGTATTTGCTCCTGGAGTCCTACCAGAAAAAATTGATTCGCCGGCTGGGAGAAGAAGGTGATGTGCTGGAAAAGAGCTTAAGAGAGCTGGTGGGGGATTTGTTGATAGAAGAATTGCCGGTCAGGTTTGGCTGCAATGCCGTAGACCTGGTTAGTGGCCAAGAGGTGGCTTTCACCCGCGGTCCTCTTTTTAAGGCCATGCGGGCCAGCATGGCTTATCCGTTTATCATTGAGCCAGCTCGTTTTAACGGGATGTTTCTGGTAGACGGCGGCCTGCTAAATAACGTTCCGGTGCGTCTGGCCCGGGAGCTGGGTGCCACTAGAGTTTTTGCCCCTGATGTGCACAGACCACTTAAGAAAATGCCCGCCAGCAAAATAGATTCCACCCTCATCATGGTTCACCGTCTGGTCCAGGTGGTGCTGGCTGATTCAACTGAAAGCAAACTTCCTGAGGCGGACCTGATTATTAAGATAAACCCGAACGTGGATACTTTTGATTTCACCAGAGTAAAACGGGTGGTTCAGCTGGGGAAGAAGGTCATCCAGCAAAATATCCATCTGATTAAAGAACTGGTCAATGGCCCGGGCTGAGAGAGCGGCCCGGTCAGATGATTTTTTTTAGGTGTGAAGTTTAAACCAAATAAATTGAAGAGAGTGAGCAAGGAGTTTCCCAGCAACTTAAAAACAAGTGTCAACGTTATTGGTCAAGGAGAATTACCTGCCTAGGCTCTGGGTAAAACCGTCAAGCGGAAAATGCTATAATTCTTAAGGTGGCTAATAATTCAGGAGATGTTTAAATGATAAATTTAAGACTAAAAGCCGGGAAGATTTCCAGCGCCATTCTGGTGGTCTCAATTTTTAGCTTCTTGTGGCTGAGTGTTTTTTTATCCGCAGAAGCTGCGGCCCATCATTCTTATGGTTATTCCCC
>JBBIRN010000173.1:0-5292 GCA_037441785.1 Candidatus Aminicenantota bacterium
AGAGCAAAAATAATGGACAGCAGAAAATAAGCTACCAGCCAGTGCCATCTGATACCCAGAAACGACAGGCGGTATTCCGGCAGAGTGATTTCTACTTTCTCGGCATAAGCTCCAGCCGGCAGAGGTTTCTCTCCAGGGTAGAGAAGCTGAAGCCAGAGGTTTTTACCCGGACGCAAGGGTGAAAGTTTTTTAAGCTGGTGGAAACCGGCGGCTATTTCTTTCCGGTATTTTTCTCCGTTGATGATGACCAGAAGGGGAGCGGCCACCGCTTCTTTCACCCTGATTCTCCAGTCAGCTTCATTTTCATCCACTATCCGTAAAACCGGCGTTTCCACCGTTAAACCTGGTGGTGTTTCCAGGTCCAGGGAAGCCCGGTCTACTTCCACTGCTGGTGTTAACCTGACTTTGAGCAAAAAAGTTTCACCGGGTTGAAAGCTGCGGTAGCCGAACCAGAGGTTCAACTGGGATAAAAGCAGAAACAGGGGGATGATCATGACCAGCAGCGGTTTCAGGTTAAGGCTCAGGTAACGTAAATTGGCCAGAAGCAAATTTTTCTGAGTCTGGAGCAGAGTTCTGTAATCATGCTGAAAAAGCCTCATCTCCAGAAGATGGGCTTTGATCAAGCTTTTAGTCTGTTTGATTTTTTCCTGGTTGGAAGTTTTCTTGTAGATAAAAAGCATGAACAGAGAAGTCAGCAGAGAGACAAACAACAACCCTGCCCAGGGATTAAGCCGGGTGAAGGGCAGAAGAAGTAGCTGGACGATAAACCCGAAGGCCTGCATCAACCACCACATGAACAACTCCGGCCTGACTTCAGGAAATGTAACCGAGGCCCTTCAGTCTCTTTTTAATCTCTTCTTCCGAATCAGCTCCCTCAAACTTGGCCACTTCTTTTTCCAGCACGTGGACGATGAACTCTTCAGCCGAGCTGTAACCGGCCACCTCGGCGATTTTTTTGATCTTTTCGTAGAGCTCTTTTTCCAGTTTAACCTTGGCTTTGCCCATCTTTTCTCCTTTCTTGGCTAAAAAATGTTTCTTCCGGTTATCTCCGGTGGAATTTTTATGCCGAACAGGGATAGAATTCCGGCGGTTACGTCTTCAAGCTTCGGGTCCGGTAGTTTAACTGGCCGGCTGGTTAGCAGGATGCCGGGTATTACCTCGGGTGAGGACATGTGGTCTCCACTCCATTTCTGGCGGTTGTCTTCCAGCAGCTCGCGGGGAAAACTACCGAGGGGAGAAGCCCAGGAAATCCGGTAGTTGCGGTTAAAACCAAGAATGAGGTCAGGCGCTTCAGCCTGGTAGGGCCCGCGGTAGACATCCTGGCTGAGGTAAGCTTTAAGGATGATTTTCTGCCCGGTTTTCGGGTCTACCAGTTGCTCCAGTTTGTAGGCTATTTCTCTAAGAAGCGGTTCTTTTTCTTCTGGCCGCACCAGGCCGTATTTTTCTCGACCTTTGAGGTTGAGGTAAAGGGCGTTCAGCCCCACCCCGTAGGCTCTGGTTCTGGACCAGTCAGTTCCCTGAAACAGGCTGACTTCTTCGGGTTTTACCCCTGGCTCCAGGTAATGATAACCGTTCTGGAGCAGCCAGGTGTTCAGGTTGAAACCGCGGCGGAAAGGATTGAAGCCATGGTCAGACATAACAATGATGACCGTATTTTTATCTGCTTTATCCAGAGCCAGCTGCAGGGCCCGGTCCATTTGCTGGTAGGTACTGGCGATGACCTGACCGAACTCTCTGGCCAGCTTTTCTTCGTAGGCTGGGTGCTCGCGGTCAATCAGCCGGAAAAACATGTGCTGGCGCTGGTCAGTGTTGGAGAAATAGAAGAAAAGAAGCCCGGAACGGAAACGGCTGAGCTCATGTTCCAGCATGGCCATGGATTCCTGGTAGACCAGTTCATCCTGAGCCAGAAATTCTTTTTCGTCCAGCACCTCGTTTTCCAGGGCGGCGGTGTCAGCCGGCAGCCCCTTGGTAAAAAAGGGCCCGAATTTTTCTGCCAGCTCCCGGGCATAATTTTCCGGGGTGGAGATGGGCAGAGCCGGCTTTTCCGGGTCAATGTTAATCGGGCTGACGTAAAGCTTGAACTTCGGCCTTACTTCCTTCAGGTAGAAGAGGCAGATACCGGTGACGCTCTGTCCGGGAATAAACTCAAAGGTTATTTTTTTCCAGCCGCTCCATTCTTTTTCCCGCAGGATGAATTCCTGGTCCTGGTAGGAGATTTTGGCCACTGGGTTAACCGGGTCAATAAAAACTTTGAAATCCACGTAGGTTTCCGGGTTTCCAGCCCGAAAAGGGTTGTTGGGCCCGGGAATTCTGGCTTCTACTCGGTTGCCGATGACATAAACATCATGAACTCTTCCGCCGCCACCGTATTCTTCGGTAATGGCTTTGTATTCGTTGGTGTAATAGTTAAAAAGTCCGTAATAGCCTTTGAGGTCAGGGGTACCCATGCCAGACAGGGTTTTCTGTCTGGTCTTCACCGGGGGATAGTTAGAAGGTATCTTAAATATGGTAGCCGGGATGTCGTAATCTTCCAGTATTTGCCAGAAAGCCCGGCCTTTTCTCAAGTTCCTGATTTCCCCGCCTGAGAGCGGCAGAATCAGCCGGCCGAGCTTCAGGTTGTGGCGGCTCGGAATGCTTTCTGAGGCAGAAAAAACGGGCAGGTAATTTTCCGGGTTGCGGTGCACAAAATCAAAGATGGCGTGACCGCCAGGGTTAGTGCCGGTTATAAAATTAGCCCAGGCTACGGGGCTCTGAGGGGGGATGCTGGAACCGAGGGGCTGGAAACTTCCAGCGCTGGCCAGGGCCCGAAAAGCTGGTAGGCGGCCTTCTTGCATAAGCGCCCGGGTGAGGACCGGGTCCATCCCATCAAACCCCAGGACGATAACTTTAATACCGCTGTCTCGGGAGCCTCTGGTTCTCAACACCGCCTGGCCTGGACTGAGAAGCAAACCGGCAGAGGTTCCGAGCAAAAGTTTCAGAAATTCTCTTCTGTCCAGAGCTTCATCTTTTTTTTCTTTTACCATTTTTACCCTCCGGCCCCTGAGCTGTTTCAGCTTTCAGAAGGCTCTGGCCATCCAGGTAAGCCGGTTTTTCCAGGCCAAAAAGTTCCAGCACCGTGGGTGCTATATCCATTATAGACGGATTTGATGTTTTTAGCTTCAGGTTGGTGAAAAATACACCAGGTACCAGGTTGGGGTCAAGGCAATGGTCAGCACTCCAGGCCTTTCTGTTGTCTTCAAACAGCGTGCGGTTTACTTTCCCGGTGACTGAATCCCAGGAAACGCGGTAACCAGAGTTGTAGGCCACAATCAGGTCTGGCGCCTGGTCCAGGTAGGGGCCGTCGTAAATCCTGGCCGTGTCTATAATCCGGTTTATGGCCACCTGGTTTGTTTCCGGGTCTTTAAGCCCGGAAAGCCTGGCCATCAGTTCCTCTTTTAAGGCCTGTGCTTCTGAACCTGGTTCCACAATGCCCTGAGCTTCGCGGCCTTTAAGGTTGAGGTAGAGACCAGCCAGGCCCAGGCCGTAAGCTCTCGTGCGGCTCCAGTCCACCTGTTTAAACCATTCTTCGCTTTCCGCGGCACCTTCTTTAAGAGCCAGGTAGCCATTGAGGTAGAGCCAGGAGTTAAGGTTGACCCCGCGGCGGAAAGGTTTAAAACCGTGGTCAGACATGATTACCAGAACATCCCGGGAAGACATCTGCTTCATCACCCGGCCGACCAGGTCATCCATTTTACGGTAAAGGTCTTCAATCACCCTGTGTCCTTCAGCCATTTTACCGGTGGTTTTAAAGGCTGGATGGGTGCGGTCCAGGTAGCGCCAGAACATATGCTGGATGCTGTCTGTGGTTTCAAAAACACAGGTGACCAGCCCCCGTCTGGTTTTCTTCAGGGCGTTGAAGAGCATCTTTTCCCAGTCCTGGTGAAAAGAATAAGCCAGCTCCAGAAAGGCTTCGTCTGGCAGAACGCCCTCGTTCAGAGCCCAGGTGTCGTTCGCTTCTCCCAGGGTAACAAAATTTCCCAGAAGCTTGGCCAGGTAAGCGGAGTAAACAAAGGGATGAGAAATAGGCAGAGCCGGTTTTTCCGGATCTATGTTAAGTGGAGTTAAGTAAAGTTCAAAATGGGGAGTTGTGCTCAGCAGGTAGAACCTGGTCAGTCCGTAGACTTTAAGCCCCAGACCGGCCGGGAAACTTAACCTGACCCAGGGAGAAAACTTGTGCTGTTCCAGGGTAAATTTCTGCCCGGAGACTTCCACTTCCACCCGGTCCGTTTGGGAGCCGAACTTTATGGTCAGCGGGATTTTTATTTCTTCAGGTTTTTTAAGAAGCGAATTTTCTGGTCCAACGATAAAAGTCCTGATGACGTTTCCTTCTCTTTTAACCAGGTAGCTTTCGCCGCCTTCTTTTTTCTGAATCCGCTCCGGGTTGGTGGTGTAGAAGATAAAGGTGCCCTGGCTTCCTTTGAGGTCCGGAAGACACATCCCGGAAAGCAGGTGTCCGGCAAATTTTTCCGGCGGAAAGGTTATGGGTACGCGCAGGATAGTGGAGAATATTCCCTGCTGTCCGAGAAGTTTCCAGAAAGGCTGGCTTTTACGCAGAAGACGCATCTCTGGCCGGCTCAGGGGCAAGCGGTACTTTCCCAGGTTCAGGTATTTCCGGGGCGGACCAATCCTGGCTGAAGAAAGGTCCGGAAGGTACGTTTTTGGGTTGCGGCTGAGAAAATCAAATATGTTGTGCTTGGATGGGTTTACTCCGGTCATAAAAGAAGACCAGGCCACCGGTGAAATAGCCGGGGTGGTGGTCTGCAGTTTACTGAAAGTTCCTTCTTTTTTCAGACGGGCCAGGTGGGGGAGTTTGCCCTCAGCCATGAACTTTTCGGCTAATTCCGGGTCCATGCCGTCAAAGCCCAGGATGATGACCCGGTCAACCTGGCTGCGTTGGTAAGCTTTTTGTCCCCGCAGCAGCCGCAGCAGCAGACGGAAAGGCCAGGAAATAAGGGAAAAAAGAGCCAGAAAAAAGGTCAGAAAAAAAACAAGAAAAGAAGAAAGAAAGGCAAAACCAGCGCCAGGCCCGATGTAAGCTTCGGCCGGCGAGGAAAGAAGAAAAAGTAGCCAGAAAAAGATAAAAAGCCCGGAATTAAAATAAATTTTTCTGGAACGTAAGGGGGAAGAAATTATTGGCCTTGGCTTTGGTGTGGGGTTCATTTAAGTTTTTTCAGGATTATGCTGGCCAGATGTTCAATGGCCAGGTCATCTCCGTAATCTTCTGCCGCCCAGAAGAAGGCATCATCCCAGGTG
>JBBIRN010000174.1:0-755 GCA_037441785.1 Candidatus Aminicenantota bacterium
GGAAATTTTTTAGAAATCAACCATCAGTGCTTAATACGCAAAATTTCCGGGAAAGGTTCCCCTTTTAGGAGAAATTTTGAGATAAAAAAGGTGGAAAAAGTTGAAGGGAAAAAACTTTAAGAGTAAATTAGTGGGGAAGATGTAAAAAAAGGGAAATGGTCATGAAATTAAACGGCCCAAAATTAGCTTTAATCAGCACCTGGATCCTGTTAATTGTCGGATTTTTGGGCGCAGCCGGGTATTGCCAGCTTTCCGCTCAGCAGCTGGCCTCTAGGTCTGAGCTGGAGAAGCTGGTTAAAAATTTTACCTACAGGCTGGCTCATGGCTCTGAGACCTATCAGCTTAAAAATGGTCAATTTGAGAGTGGTAAACCGCTGGAGGATTATATCAACCTGAGGTTAGAAACTGCCTCTTTCGGGGATTTAAACCATGATGGCCAGCTTGATGCCGCGGTTATCCTGGTCGCTAATTTCGGAGGCAGCGGCTCTTTTTATGAGCTAACAGCTCTTCTCTCAAAGGATAACCAATGGTTCCAGACCAATAATCTTGAATTAGGGGACCGGGTTCAGGTAAAAAGCCTAAGGGTCTCGCGGGGTTTGATTTACCTTGACCTTCTGACCCATAAACCTGAAGACCCGATGTGCTGTCCCAGCCAGCGCCGTTCTCTACGTTACCAGGCGAATAACGGGGTTTTAGAGGAAGTTAAGTGAACTAGGTTTTTCTATTTTCCCGCCCAAAAACCAGAGGCATTTAAA
>JBBIRN010000174.1:781-5204 GCA_037441785.1 Candidatus Aminicenantota bacterium
AAAATCTCTGGCCAGGTTGAACGGAGAAAAAATTTTGGGTCGGGCCGATGGATACCTTCAGGTTAAAAACCAATTCCTAACATTACCGAAAAACCATTGTTCCTGGCTTTATCGGTCGGCACCGTAGTATTTTCGGACAGGATGTTGCTCAGGCCGTAGTGATAGCGGGCATCAGCAGTAATCTTGAATAGCATAGGTATCTTGATGTCAAGGCCCAGTCCGCCGACAGCCGCCAGGCTGTTGCTCTTGAAATCGTCTTTGATATCTTCTGTTTCGCTCTGGCCCATGTAAGTAATTCGGGCTTTTGCCTTTTGCAGGAAGCCGTAGGAGGGACCGCCAAAGAGGTAAAATTTTACTGGTCCCGCTGGAATGATGTTCAGCCTGACCAGGAGCGGGATTTCGATGTAGTCGAGCATGGCCTTAGCCTGGGCCAGGGAAGCCGGGTCGGAAGGGTCAAGCAGTACTTCCATTTCCATCCCGCGGCGGGAATAAAGAACTTCAGGCTGAAAACCTATGGGGCCCAGATTAATGGTCAGGAAAGCTCCGAAGCAATAGCTCTGCAGGTATTTCTGTCCAGGCATATCAATAGCCGGACTGAATGTTATTTTGGAGCTGTTTAACCCGCCTTTCAAGCCAAACGTCACCAGGGCTCTGGCCGGGGAAGCCAAAAAAGCAGTCATCAGAACTATAAGCAAAATAACCGTGGTTTTTTTCATCGTTACCTCCTTGGAGATAATTTATTAATTTCTTGCTTTCCTGGCAAGAGTTTTTTCTTGCCCGCCGCAATTTTTTATCCGTAAAATTAGTCGGGGCAACGGGTAATTTATGAAAAATTAGTCGGCTGGAGTCCGGTTGAGCCTGTTTTTCAGGTTGCCCTGTTCCTTTCCCGCCGGGTTATTTCAGCCGGGTTAATCCTGGTTGCCGGCCCGGTCCGGGAAGATTAGATATTAAGTCTTTTGTTTGCTTAGGAGGCAATATTTCCTGAGATTATCAGAATAAATCCTTTGTTATTAACATCAGGTGAGGAGGAAATATTCAACCTGGAAACCCCAACCACCGCCCGGTCGCCAGATTTCAAGTTCAGGTTGCTATCTATAAGAGTAATAGGATTTATGGCACCCCATAATTTCTCCCCAGTGGATGGAGATTTCATCTCCTCTTTTTTTTGCCGCAGAGTGCTGACAGGGCTTTTCGCACCAGCTCTTTTTCTCTTTCATCCATCTACCTATGTATACCACTACTTTTAAGCAAATGTTAAGGCAGGACTGGCCTTATTCTTTTGGCTGAAACAATTATTCTGGCAGAACAGAAAATTAGAGAGAAAATCTTCGCTGATTATCTCGTAATAATTTATCGGGGGAATGCCGCCTTAATTAATCTTTTTGTGAATAATTTATGACCGTGGCCCGAAGCCAGCGGAAAATTTCTGCTTATGGGACGGAAAGCCTGAAATCATTCAGGTTAATTTCTCGTCGGTCACAACCTGAGGAATGATAAACATCAGGTCTGAGTTTTGGCAGAAAGGTGTGTTGTGGTTAAATAGCCGATGGTTGTTTTATTTTTCTGTTTGTTGTAATTAACTAAGGTAAGCTTAATTTTGCTTTAAAGACAAGTTAGCAACGAAAATGACACTTCTTCTGCTTCTGGAACTTGTTACCATCCTGGCTGCTTCCATCTTAGTTATCGTGGTTTTCCAGCGCCTGAAAATACCAGCCGTAGTCGGTTTCCTGATTACCGGGATTCTGCTCGGTCCGGGCGGGCTGGGTCTGGTCCGTGACCTGGGGGTGATTAACGCCGTGGCGGAAATCGGGGTAATGATGCTGCTTTTTATCATCGGCATAGAATTTTCCCTGGAGAGACTGCAGAGAATCCAGCGCTATTTCTGGCTTGGTGGTGGTCTCCAGGTTCTGCTAACCATCGCCGCCGTGGCCCTTATTTCCCGTTTGCTGGGAGCAAAGGTTGAGGAAACCCTGGTCTACGGATTTTTGGTGGCTCTGAGTTCAACGGCCGTGGTCCTAAAATTACTCTCGGATAAAAAGCAGTTAGATTCACCCCACGGCCAGATCTCTATGGGCATTCTTATTTTTCAGGACATGGCTCTGGTGCCCATGCTGGCCATCATCCCACTTCTGGCCAACATTAAATCAGTGTCCGTTGTGGCCCTGGGCAGTCGTTTTTTCCTAAGCTTGCTGGCGGTGGTGGTGGTCTTTTTCCTGGCCAGAAAAATCATGCCCGCGGTCATTGGGCTTATTGTCAGGACCAAGATAAAAGAAATTTTCTTGCTTTCAGCTCTTTTTGCTTGCCTGGGAATGGCTTATCTTACAGCTTCTCTAGGATTATCTCTGGCGCTGGGCGCTTTTCTGGCCGGTATCATCATTTCTGAATCCAGCTACAGCCTGCAGGTGGTTTCTGATGTTTTGCCCTTTAAAGATGTTTTTAACAGCCTGTTTTTTGTCTCTATTGGCATGCTTCTGGACACCAGAATGGCCTGGCATTTGAGATGGCAGGTGCTGGCCGTGGTAGCGGGCATAATTCTTCTTAAGATAGCTGTGGTTTTCTTAACTGTTAGGCTTTTGCGCTTCAATGCCCGAATTTCTCTCCTGACCGCTCTGGGGCTGGCTCAAATCGGAGAATTCTCTTTTGTTCTGGCCAGAGTTTGCCAGGACAATGACCTTCTCTCCGGGCCCGTGTTTCAGGTTTTCGTAGCTTCTTCGGTTCTAACTATCCTGGCCACGCCACTGCTTATGGAAGCTGGCCCGCGGCTGGTGGAAAAAATTCAGGAACGCGGCGTTCTGAGCGCCAGTCTGGAGCGGGCTAACATGGAAAGCGAGGGACTGCGGGAACATGTGATTATTGCTGGCTTTGGCCTTAACGGTCGCAATCTGGCCCGGGTGCTGAAGGAAACCGGAATATCTTATGTCATAGTTGAAATTAACCCCGAAACTTTTCGGGCAGCCTGCCAGGCAGGTGAACCGGTGATTTTTGGTGATGCTTCAAGTCGGGTAATACTCCAGGAAGCGGCCATAGCCAGGGCCCGGGCGCTGGTCATAGCTATCTCTGACCCGGCCGCCGCCAGGCGGGTGGTCAGCCTGGCCCGGCAGCTTAACCCGGAGGTTTTCATCATCGTCCGGACCAGGTTTGTCACCGAGATTGAAGAGCTCTATGTTCTGGGTGCAGATGATGTTATCCCGGAAGAGTTTGAGACTTCCATTGAAATATTTGTCCGGGTTCTGGAAAAGTATCATTTGCCCAGAAACATCATCAACACTCAGGTGCAGGTCATCCGCAGTGAACGCTACGGAATCCTGCGGGGAGCCAGGTCTTCTTCCCGTCGCCTGACAGAAAAGATATACGATTACCTGGAAGCCGGGGTGGTGGAGACGTTTCTGGTGCCAGAAGGTTCCTGGCTTGAAGGGAAGACTCTGGGCGAGATTGACCTCCGGGGTAAGACCGGGGTGACGGTCATTGCTGTGGTGCGGAACGAGAAAACGCACAGTGCGCCCGGCGCTGATTTCCGGCTGGACACCCGGGACATTCTGGTTCTGGTGGGGGACCATCAGGCCATGGACCGGGCCTTTGGATATTTGGAAAATGGCTGATGGCTAATATCCCAATATCAATGAGACAGATGGCAGGGCAAAAGAATTAAACCACTTTCTTTGCTGGACAAAGGATAAGTAAAAGAAGCTAAAATATAGATTAAAAAGTAGATAAAAAGCAGGGTGGGGGAGATAAAATTAAATTTGTAATCAAGCTGCCTGGGGTTTTTTTGAGAAGTTGGTTCACCGATTCCTGGTATTGTTGCCAGTAAAGCAACATAGCTGGCCCTTGTTGATCCAGAAAAGAAATTTATTTTTAACGGCCAGAGACATCTTTTCCGTTGGCCGGGTCTGAACAGCCAGGACCGAAATCGGCGGCCCAGAAAATTTAGCGTTTTTTTATTTTTTTAAAATATAATTTGTTTGTTGACTGTTATTTAAATATAATAAATACAATATTGGCAAAGAAAAGGAGCAGCTTAAAAGGCAGGTGGGATATGGCTAAATCAGGCCAGAAAAATAAAAAAAATATCTTTAGCCCCGTCTCCCTTGCTTTATTTAGAAAGCTCCAAGAAGCAGCGGAAAAGGAACCCCAGCTAGAAGAATTCTTGGAGAAAGCCGCGGCTGCCATCGGCCAGACTTTTGGTCACAACCGAGTCACCATTTTTCTCTACGATAATTCTACTCAGGAATTATTTTTTGTCCGGGGCTGGAAAGATGAACCGGTAGATTTTCCTGTGGGCTACCGCCAGAAAATAGTCTTGGGTTTGATGGGTAAAGCTATCCGGGAGAAAAGGCTGGTGGTAGTCAACGATGTCACCAGAGATAAGGATTATTTAGAGGTTCCTGGCGTGAAAGTTGGCTCAGAAGCCTGTTTTCCTATC
>JBBIRN010000175.1:0-5168 GCA_037441785.1 Candidatus Aminicenantota bacterium
TTCTTTTCCGGAAGGAAAAAAGATTCCTTGGCCCAGGAATTACGTACCACACTCCAGCCATAAGTGGCCCCCCGGTCGTTATGGATAATCAGGATACCGGCCGCCCCCAGTTCAGCAGCTTTTTCAAACTTGTAAACCCAGCGGCCATAGTAAGTCATGTTTTCACCGTCAAAGAGCCCGCCAGGATAATTCCCCGGTTCGTTGATTTCCACCAGTAACACCTTGCCCCGCACCTCCTGCCCTTTGAGGTCATCCCAGTTTCTTTCTGGAGCCTGAATCAAATAGCCCGCATAAACCAGCTCGGCTTCCACTTCTTCTGGACAATCTTCCCGCTCGGACTTCAGCACAAAATCCTCCAGCATGACCGGCACCAGAGAATTTTTCTGTCTGGTTGATTTGGGTGGAATTATCTCCATGGTGGCCGAAAGGTCCGGAGACACACCAATTAAGCTAAACTTCTGCCGGTAGCCTTCAGGAAAAAAAGGCTGCAAACCAAACTGGCGGAAATAGTTTTCCTGATACTCAGCCGCCATTTCTATGCCCCGGCTTCCCAGCCCGCGGCCTTCGTAAACATCATCGGACAGAAGGCGAATATGATGAAGCAGTTCTTCAGCCGTTATCTCCGCCACTTCTTTTTTGTGGCTACAGGAGAAGTTAAGACTCAGTAGCAGAAACAAAATAAACACTAAGGTAATTTTCGCTGCTTTTCCCTCACCCATATCCGGTCTCCTTTTAACCTTAAATAAAAAGGCTCTGGCTCTTCTTCTGAGCCAGAGCCTAATTTACTTTTTTCTCGGGGAAAAATCCAGACCGGATTTTTCTCCGCCAGATATTATTTAATGAGAGAATAAGCTACCGTCAGTCCCGCCATGACGATGGAAACCATGCTCATCAGCTTGATGAGAATGTTAAGGCTGGGGCCGGAGGTGTCTTTGAACGGGTCACCAACGGTATCACCCACCACGGCTGCTTTGTGAGCCGGCGAACCTTTTCCGCCAAGGTTACCGTCTTCAATGAATTTTTTGGCGTTATCCCAGGCGCCGCCCGCATTGGCCATAAAGACGGCCAGGACAAAACCAGTAGAAGTGGCGCCAATGAGCAAGCCCATGACTCCACCAACTCCCAGCAGCAGACCGGTGACTATGGGCACAATTATGGCCAGCAAAGAAGGAACCATCATGGCCTTCTGGGCTCCTTTGGTAGAAATGGCTACGCAGCGGGCATAATCCGGTTCAGCTGTACCTTCCCACACGCCAGGGATTTCCTTGAACTGCCGCCGGACTTCATCCACCATTTTGCCAGCCGCTTTTCCCACAGCCATCATGGTCAGGCCGCAGAAAACAAAAGCCATCATGGCTCCGATGAACATACCGACCAGAACAATCGGGTTCATCAGGTTCACCCGGAAATAGTTCATGAAATCCAGAAAGCCAGCTTTGGCTGTTTCTATCACACTACCGTCAAGCATCTGCAGGCTTGTTTTCCCTATCCTGATTAACCCAACTTTCAGTTCTTCCACGTAAGAGGCCAGAAGAGCCAGAGCGGTCAGAGCCGCGGAACCAATGGCAAAGCCTTTTCCGGTAGCGGCCGTCGTATTACCGAGGGCATCAAGGGCATCTGTCCGTCGTCTGACTTCGGGCTCCAGATTGGACATCTGAGCATTACCACCGGCGTTGTCAGCAATCGGTCCGTAGGCATCAGTAGAGAGTGTGATGCCCAGTGTAGACAGCATGCCGACCGCTGCCAGGCCAATGCCATAAAGCCCGTGGCCCACGTTTAACAAATCAAAGTTGGAAGCAAACAAATAGGCCAGAACTGTTCCGGCGGCCACAGCCAGAACCGGGATGGCAGTTGAGAGCATGCCTGTGCCAATACCAGAGATGATTACTGTGGCGGCTCCGGTAGTAGCGCTATGAGCAATCCTCTGGGTTGGTTTAAAAGAATGAGAAGTAAAGTACTCGGTTGATTTGCCGATGATTATGCCGGCTACCAGGCCCGAAACCAAAGACAACCAAACACCGAAAGGAAGTTTTAGCCATCTAACGAGAAAATAAGAGAAAACAATAATCAGGACCGAGCTGGCGTTGATGCCGCGGCCAAGAGCGTTTAACAGGTCCTTTTGGCTGGCTCCTTCTTTGGTCCTGACAAAAAAGATGCCCAGAATAGACAGGAGCGTGCCAATGCCCGCCAGAGCCATCGGAGCCACCACCGCATTGAGCTGTAGCTGTCCGGTGCCCAGAAAGGCTGAGGCTCCCAGGGCCGCGGTGGCCAGGATAGAGCCGGCGTATGATTCATAAAGGTCAGCACCCATACCGGCCACATCACCCACGTTGTCGCCCACGTTATCAGCGATAACCGCCGGGTTCCTGGGGTCATCTTCCGGAATGTTGGACTCTACTTTCCCTACCAGGTCAGCTCCCACGTCAGCTGCTTTGGTGAAAATGCCACCGCCAACACGGGCAAAAAGTGCCTGAGTGGAAGCGCCCATGCCAAAGGTCAGCATGGTGGTGGTAATTAGGATAAGGTTATGCTCGTCGGAAAGCGGATAAAAATGCTTCAGGATTAAAAACCAAAGGGAGATATCAAGAAGTGCCAGCCCGACCACGGTTAAGCCCATGACCGCCCCACTGCGAAAGGCAATCTTCAGAGCACCGTCCAGAGATTGCCGGGCGGCGTTGGCCGTCCGGGACGAAGCATAGGTCGCTGTCTTCATACCAAAATAGCCAGCCAGACCAGAGAAAAACCCGCCGGTCAGAAAGGCCACTGGCACCCATTTATTCTGTACCTTAAGAACAAAAGCCATAAAGGCCAGAAGCAAAATCAAGCAGATAAAAACTATAGCCACAACTTTGTACTGCTGCTTCAAATAGGCCATGGCCCCCTTTCTCACGTAGGAGGCTATTTTAGCCATTCTTTCCGTACCCTCGCTCCTGGTCTTCATCTGCCGGTAGAAAAACCAGGCAAAAAACAGAGCCAGGACAGAAGCAGCAGGCGCAACCCAGAACACGGAATTCAACATTTCAGACCTCCTGTTGAATTATTACCTAAGTAAGACGAATTCAATTATTGATAGCCTTTTTTTCCCTCGCCAAATAATTAGTGCGTAAATTTATCATAAATAATAAACTTAGTCAAAAATTTTTTGCCCCAAACAGTAGCAATTTGATTCAGGAAATTCGCTCTCTCAGT
Source organism: Candidatus Aminicenantota bacterium (assembly GCA_037441785.1). Lineage (GTDB taxonomy): Bacteria > Acidobacteriota > Aminicenantia > Aminicenantales > Saccharicenantaceae > Saccharicenans. Next base: position 3,190 of record JBBIRN010000175.1, read on the forward strand.
TAGACAAAACTCAACCTCTGGCCTGGTCCAGGTCCGCCTTTTTTAGATAATTATCATTATCCGAACATAAATTTTCCTTTCCGCTCTAATCACCTTTACGCGCGGTATAAAGCAATATTTCAGCCTACGATAGATTCAACTCTGGCCCCACCGGACTCCCACCCTGCCGCTTCCAGAGATTCCCCTTAAACTGAATACCATGTCCTAACCTGAAAGAATAACAGATTTGCCTTCTTCAGGGATAATTAATATATTAAAGCTAAGGATGAAAATATTAATCGGAACTTCGGGCTGGAGTTATCCAGGGTGGCGTGGTCTTTTTTACCCGCCAGAGCTTAAACCAGCAGATTGGCTGGAGTACTATGCGAGCCAGTTTTCTACGGTGGAAATCAACATGACCTTCTACCGTTCACCCCGGCCAGAAATCCTGCGAGGCTGGGTGGCCAGAGTGCCAGAAGATTTCCAGTTTACACTAAAAGCCAGCCGCGAGATTACCCATCGGAAGAAACTAAAGAACGTGGAGCATGACCTGGAACACCTGGCTTTCCTGGCCCGCCAGCTAAAAAACAAAGCCGGCTGTCTTCTCTACCAGCTCCCCCCGTCTCTAACTCTTGACCTGGAACTGCTCCGGGAATTTTTATCCAGCCTGCCACCCGGTTTCAGACACGTGGTGGAATTCCGGCATCCGAGCTGGTATAAAAAGGAAACATACGACCTGCTCGCCAAACATGGAGTAAGCTTCTGTGTGGTCTCCTCGGCCCGCGTCCCACCCGAAGTAGTGCTCACTTCCGGCACTGCCTATTTCCGTTTTCATGGGCTGACCGGAGGCTACCGCTACAGGTACACAGATGAAGAACTTCTAACCTGGAGCAAAAAGATAAACGACCTCAAGGCCGAAGAATGCTATGTTTATTTCAACAATGATTACCGGGCCCATGCGGTTTTTAACGCCCTGACTCTGAAAAAACTCCTCGGGCTCTAGGGAAATTTTTGAGCATTTGATTTTACCCGGCAGCTGAAATAAACTTTAGTTTTAAACATAGAAAGGAAGAAGGAGCTTAGCATGAAAAAAACAGGTTCAATCCTTCTGGCCCTGGCCATGTTCTTCTTTGGGATAACTCTGGCTGAAGCTCAAAGCCAGCCGCAGGCTAAACCGCCGGTGCTTTTAACTTCCTGCGGCCAGAGCCCTGGTCCGGCCATCATCAAAGTGGTGCTGCAAAAAATCGGTATTCCTTTTGAATTAATTCCCCTGGCCACGGCGGCTGACCTGCAAAAAAAGAGAGAAGCCGGACAGCCTTTTGGCTCTGTCATCATTGTCATGGGTGCCAGCCTCAAGGGTATGGGGGCAGCCGGCATTTCTATTGACGATGAAATAAAAAGAATAAAGGCCCTCATTCAGGAAGCCAAAAAACAAGGGCTGACCATCATCGGCGCCCATGTTGAAGGGATGAAAAGAAGGGCTCAAGGCGCTTCCGCCGGCGATACCACTGATGAACAGAGCATTGAGGCCGTGGCTCCTGAAGCCAACATCCTGCTGATAAATAAAGAAGGCAATGCCGATGGCCGATTTACCCAGATTGCCAGAAGCAAGCACATTCCGCTGGTGGAAGTAGAAAAGAACCTGGACTTGACCACCGAGCTGAGCAAAATCTTTGGCCTTAATAAATAAACGGTAAGATTAAGGGCCGCCGGGCTAACTGCGGAAAATAAACTTCTGCCTTTGACTTTTAAGCTGAAATTAACTCATAAGAAAAGCAAGTAGCAGGCGCCCGTTTATTTCGGGCTTATTTAAAAGTTGTATTCTACCCTTTCTGTCTAATAAACCCTGTTTAATAATCTTCGGAGAAGTGAAGAAAAAGTGGGAAAAACCGTCAGTGAGAAAGTTTTTTCCCGGCCATACCCCAAACCAGAAATTTTTTTATGCAAACAAGCCGGGAAAAGCAAAAAATTAATTGAAACAAAAAAGGCCCTGTCTCAGG
>JBBIRN010000176.1:0-5141 GCA_037441785.1 Candidatus Aminicenantota bacterium
AGTTTACCCATTTAAAAGTCTGAAGGACCATTTTATTTTAAAAGACTCAGGCAGCATTTGTGGGGCGCAAATCAGAAAAACACATCGCCGTTTCTTCTGCCGCAGTTAATTTGTAGTTTTTTTAGTCCAAGACGTTAGCTTCCGGGCTGGGTTTCATCTTCCCTGATTTTGGGAGCCATGGTCCAGCCAGTAAAGCCAAAGAGAGCCAGGATGAACACCGCCAGGTAATTGGAGAAAGCATAGGGCAAATAAGAAAAAGTCGGCACCCCCAGCGTCCCGGTTATGTAAACTCCGGCCATGCTCCAGGGAATAAGCGGAACGATGATGCCACCACATTCTTCAATTAGCCGCGATAGGTTTTTGGCCGCCAGGCCTCTTTTCCTGTAGGCATCAGCCAGAAGTTCAGCGGGAATAATCATGGAAAGATAGGAACTGCCGGTGATGAGAGCGGCGATGATGGTTGTGCCGATAGTCGTCAGCACCAGGCTCCAGACTTTGTTGGCCAGCTTCATAATTTTCTCCAGGATAGCAGCCAGCATACCGGTTTTCTGCATGATGCCACCAAAACTAAAGGCTGTAAAAGCGATCAGCTGGGTTTCCATCATGCTCATCAGCCCGCCGCGAGAAAGAAGCCGGTCCACCATATCCACGCCGGTTTTAGCCGCATAGCCTGAATTCATCGCCTGGGCTACCTGCACCAGAGAACTCTTTTGAAAGATGACGGCCAGAAAGGCAGCTACGATGGAAGAGATGATCATGCCCGGGATGGTTGGTTTTTTGGTGAAAGCATAATAAAAAACGATCAGGATAGGGATGAGGAGGAAGAGGTTAAAACGAAAATTATTTTTCAGGGTGGTAGTGATAAGAGTAATATTTTCCTGGTCTACATTCTTTCCCCCGTATTTAACCCCGAGAAAAAAGTAGATGACCAGCCCCATCAGCCAGGCCGGCACTCCTGACCACATCATGTGCTTGATATGGTCAAAGAGGTTTGAACCAGCCGTAACTGAAGCCAGGTTGGGAATATCAGAGAGAGGTGACATTTTATCACCAAAGTAAGCCCCGGCCACGATGGCCCCGGCCGCAGCTCCCATGGGTATGCCCAGACCCAGGGCAATCCCGATGAAAGCCACCCCCACTGTGCCGATAGTTCCCCAGGATGTGCCGCAGGCTAAGGCTGTGATGGAACAGACAAAACAGGCAGTGACCAGAAAGTATTTGGGCGAAATGAGCTTCAATCCATAATAAACAATCATTGGAATGGTGCCACTGGCCATCCAGGAAGCTACCAGCACACCAACAGAAAGCATAATCAGGATGGCAGGAAGAGCCTTACGGATGCTCTCCACAATCCCGGCTTCCATGTCTTTCCAGGAGAATTTAAGAAAAGCTCCCAAGCAGGCGGTGATGAAGGCAGCCGCAATAAGAAGCACCTGGGCTTTAATCCTGTAAACTCCATAACCAACACCCAGAAGCAAGGCCATGGCCAGCAGGGGAATAAGAGCCAGACCAAAGCTGGGTTTTCTTGGTAAACCTGAAACCGAGTGATTCGCAGGTGGATTTTTTTCTCCTGAAGCTGGATTTTTATTTTCCATCGCTTCCCTCTCCACAAGGCCGGATATTACTCAAACGACAAAAGAAAGAATAAAATTTCAGGTTTAACGAAGTCTCGTTCATTCTATCAATGATTATCCTGGCTTTTTTGCTTTGAGCCACCTTTCTTTCATATCCTGCTTTATCCTGTTTATTTGTTTTATCTATTACCAATTTGTCGGTGCGGTTAAATTCGCGGGTTTTCTGCCCTTCTGAATTTCAGGCGTTATTTTCTGGCTGAAAAAGTGCCCCTGGCTTTAATCTGGCCGTTGGCCAGCATCGTTTTTCCCCGGCTGAAGACGTACTTCAGTTGAAGCTCTCCATCAAGGAGCAGAAGGTCGGCGTCGTATCCTGGCCGGAGTGTTCCTTTACCTTTGAGCTTGTAGATTTCAGCCACGTTGGTGGAGAAAACCTGGCTGGCTTCAGGCAGGGTGAGAATTTTCTGCCGCACGAGCTCCTGAAAAGCCCGGAAATAATCTTTCTGGGAAGCAACTGTTAACCCCACCAGCCGGCCGCTCTGGTCAAACACCGGCAGGCTTCCGTTAGCATCTGAACTTACCGTGACCTGGTGGAGATAATTCCCCCGGGCTTTTATTTCAGAGAAGGCCTGGAGCACACTGACCTCATCTTCTTCCACCGGTTCAGGCATAGCCGTCAGGTCAAGGTAGCCTCCTTTTTCCAGCCACTTTAGCCCCTGAGCAAAAAGGTAGCGACTGCGGTTGATATGGGTTGGTATCACCTGGGTGGGAGGAATTTCGGTTTCTTCTACCATCCGGAATAAGTAGTCCAGGCCGCGGCGGCCATCTCCCAGATGAATATTGGCCAGACCGGCTTTCCCGCCCAGCATCCCGCCAACCCGGCATTCAGCCACTAATCCAATGAATTCTTCAAAAGTTGGCTGGCTAGAGCGATGGTCAGACAGAGCGATTTCCCCGGCTCCTATCACCCTGTCAATTAAAGCAATGTCTGACCGCACGCTTCCGGTGATAGTCGGGGTGGGCAGGTTGTAAGCTCCGACCATGACCCAGGTGCTAAGCCCTTCTATTTCCAGAGCGCGGGCTTTAGCCAAAAGAGAAGAAAGATGTCTGGTAACACTGTCCGTGCCCAATAGGCCTATGACCCCAGTAACTCCGTAGCTTACACAATCTTCGACCTGGATTTCTGGCGCCCGGGTGGCCGGACCGCCTTCACCGCCACCGCCAGTGATGTGAACATGGGGGTCTATAAAACCGGGAATAGCCTGAAGACCAGCGCCTTCCACGTATTCCACTTCCAGCCCGTCAATTTTGATTTTCCCGGGTTTTTCTATGGCCGCTATTTTTTCTCCAGCCAGGAGCAGGTCTCTGGTTGTGGCCTCGCCCTTTTCAAAAACTGTTACTCTAGAAATAAGTTTAAAAAATTTTTCTTCACTCATCTTTTTCCCTGTTCTCTTCTAAACTAACAATTTTTTGTTTTCCAGGCAAGAAAATTAAATTTCCTCCCCGCCCGCCTGGCTTCAGCCTTATGGCTTTAATTTATCTTATTTTTTGTTTAAGATAAAACTGAAAGGCGGTCAAAAAACGGGGAGGTCAGAACGCCCGCTAAAACCGGGGAAAAGTTAAAAAAATTTTTACCTAAACACTTTTTGTTCGCCAGACGTAGAATTAGCGAGGTGAAAATGACCGGCAGCCAGGCTTAAGAAAGTTTGTCTCAGGTGTTTTAACCTGGATGGCTGACCATAAAAAGCTGGTAGAATTCTTTGAAAGCCAGGGTAGTGCTCTAATGTCTTTTGCCTTGAGCCTGTTAAAAAACCGGGCCGATGCTGAGGATGCCTGTCAGGAAATGACCCTGCAAATGCTGCGGCACTGGGAACAGTTTGACGGGAATAAGAGCCTTAAAAGCTGGGCTTATACCATACTTTACCGGAAGTGCCTGGACCTGCTCAAAAAGAGAAGGCGTTTCCTGAGCTTTTTCCGGAAAGCTACCTCCCAGATGATAACCGAGGAAAATGAGCAGCCTGATAACAGCTGGCCAGCCTGTGTTTCAGAGAAAGTTTTCCTTCAGCTTTCAGCCAGGGAAAGGGCCTGCCTGATGCTCTGGGCAAAGGAGGGCTTCTCGGCCAGGGAAATCGCCGGTGTCCTGGGGTTGAGTCCGGGCACTGTCCGGGTGCATCTCTACCAGGCTCGCAGAAAATTAAAACAATTACTGGAGAGGGGAAATGAAAAGAAGGTTCAGTTGTTTTCTGGCTAACCTTGGATGGTATCTGGTGCCTTTAACCGGTTTTCGGGACTGGCTAATTCAAGCTCATCTGGGGCATTGTTCTCAGTGCCAGGAAGAGCTTATCAGCCAGGATGAAGTCCTGAAGTTTTTAGCTCCGGAAGAATGCACCCTGCCAGCGGAGTTAATGGCCCGGGCTGAGAGAGCTTTAAGGCAGGAAGACACGGAGAACCGGAAAGTAAAGCCAGGGACAAGCCGGGGCTGGTTTAGCTGGCTTTATGCCGGACTTTCAGCTCTGACCATAACCGTTTTAATGGCTGGCTTTGCCTGGCACCTGGCCAGGCCGGGGGAGTTGGCGAAGGAGGCCTGGTGGAATGATACTAATAAAACTAAATTAGTTTCCAGAGTATCAATCCGCTATGCGCGAGCTATGGGGCAACCAGCAGCTACTTACGTGTTTCAGACCGAAGACCCCCTGATGGTTATCATCTGGGTTGAAGCTGTTAATTAATCCTCCAGGCCTTTTTTATAAAAACGACCCCAGGAGGTCAGAATGAGGAAAAGTAGCCAGTGGTTAACCTTGGGCCTGCTGATTGTGGTTATAGTTTTTTGCCCCGCTCTTTCAGGCCAGAGCAAAAAAACGGAAAAGAGCCGCTGGCCAGTAGCTGAACTGAAGCTTAAGGTGTTTGAAGGTGTGCGGGAGGGCCAGGTGGAGCCCATCAAGGCCGTGACTTCTTCTTTTTTAAGGTACACGCTTTCAGCCAGCATTCAGAGCGAGGACACTTCCGAGAAGGAAGAAAACCAGCTCCAGCGGGTCTTTAACCTCAAGGGGGTCAGGCTTCTGACAGAAGCCAACCTGAGCTGGGTCCAAGTCGGGGCCAAGGATTTTCATGTCTTCGGGCTGGACACCAAGGAGTACGTCATCATCATAACTCTGGTTAAAATTGACCATCTGGAACGGATCACCTGCCGCGTGGAAGTCCTGGAACAGAACGGGGAGATGAAATTCAACTTGTTAGATTCAGAACTTTCTCTCTATAAAAAGGTCATCACTACTCTGGGGTTTGAAGACAGGTCGGGCAAGCCCTATTTTCTCTCTCTCAAAGTGCAGAATATCGGGCCTGGTGGAGCTGCTGTCATACCCCTCGGCCAGGAGGCTGAGGCTCTTAGAAAAGAAGCTGCAACAGCGGCTGCTGCTCAACAGCAAACAGATAAGGAAGTTCTCGGTGGTGTGGTGGGTGGGGTCGTATCACCAGTTGAAGCGGTAGCTCTGGTCCGAGCTACCGGTGAAATAAAGCCCCCGAAGCTCATAAAAATGGTTCAGCCGGTTTACCCAGAAGAAGCCAGAAAAG
>JBBIRN010000177.1:0-5096 GCA_037441785.1 Candidatus Aminicenantota bacterium
TCTGGATATTTCTTTCTGCAGTAGCATGATTTCCTGCCGGCGCTTTTCTTTTTCCGCCTGGCTAACCGTCTCTTTTAGACTGGCTGCGGCGGTGCCTGTTTCCGGGGAATAAGTAAAAACGCCGAGGTGAGTAAATTGAGCATTTTCTACAAAATCCTTCAATTCTTTAAATTCTTTAATTCCTTCACCGGGGAAGCCCACAATCAAAGAGGTTCTGATGACAGCTCCTGGCACGCGCTGGCGTATTTTTTCTATTAATTTTAGCGCCCGGGGTCCATCCAGGCTTCTTCCCATCAGCTTCAGTATTTTTTTGGAGGCGTGCTGAAAAGGCAGGTCAAAGTAGGGGCAGATTTTTTCTTCTTTCATTATTTCCAGCAGCTCATCAGTTATTTCTTCCGGATAACCGTAAAGAATCCTGATCCAGCGTAGACCTTTTACTGGCAGCAATTTTTCCAGTAGTTTTACCAGCCCGGCTTTGACCTTCCGGTCGCGGCCAAAATAAGTGGTGTCGTGAGAAATCAGGTTAATTTCTTTTATTCCCAGGCTGGCCAGGTTCTCAACTTCCTGGACGATGGAACTGAGGCTTCTGGATTGATAAGGGCCTTTTATCAGTGGTATGCTGCAGAAACGACAGGCATGAGAACAGCCTTCGGAGATTTTAACGTAAGCCCAGTTTCGGCCGGTGCTGATGGCCCGGGGAGTCAAATGGTCCAGAAGAAAAGTCTTTTCCCGGCCTGGAAACTCCTGCTTTTCCAGGATAGCCCACAGCCGGTCAAAATCCCGCACTCCAGCCCAGTAATCCACCTGAGGAAATTTAACCTTGAGGTAATCGCCAAACCTTTCCACGTAGCAGCCGACGACCATCAACTGACGGCCGGGCTTATTTTTTTTCCAGTCCACAAATTCTGATATTACCTGTTCAGCTTCATTTCTGGCTGGTGCTATGAAACCGCAGGTGTTGATGATGACCAGGTCGGCTTTTTTCGGGTCGGCGGTGAATTCGTAGCCACGCTGGTGAAGGCTGGCCAGCACTACTTCAGAGTCTACCAGGTTTTTGGCACAACCAAGGGTAATCAGCGATACGACTGGCATTAATCTTGACTTTAGGGATAAATCTTGTAAAGAAGCCTGGGGAAAGGAATGGTCTCCCGGATGTGAGGAAGCTTGCACAGCCAGGCTACTGTTCTCTCCAGGCCCAGGCCAAAACCGGAATGGGGGAAGGTCCCGTATCTTCTCAGGTCAATGTACCATTCATAGGCTTCCCGGGGCAGGTTGAACTCTTTAATTCTCTGTTCCAGAAGCTGGAGGTCATGTATTCTCTGCCCACCTCCAATTATTTCACCATAGCCTTCAGAAGCCAGAAAATCCACACCCAGAGCCAGGTCCGGGCGTTCCGGATCAGGTTGCATGTAAAAAGCCTTGATTTTAGCCGGGAAATGGGTCACACAAACTGGTTTATCGTAAATTTCAGAAAGGAGTGTTTCTTCGGGGGCACCGAAATCATCACCGTAAACTATGTCTGAGCCTTTTTCTTTCAGTATCTTTACTGCTTCATCGTAGGTAACCCGGGGAAAAGGTTTGCTGATTCTTTCCAGAGGGGCCGTATCGCGCTCGATTATTTCAAAATCCTGTTTTCGTCTTTCCAGCACTCTTTCCAGGATGAACATGATTAAATCCTGGCCCAGTTCAATGATGTCATCAAGCGTGGCAAAAGCCACTTCTGGCTCCACCATCCAGAATTCAATCAGGTGACGTCTGGTTTTTGATTTTTCGGCCCGGAAGGTAGGCCCAAAGCAATAAACTTTACCAAAAGCCGCGGCCGTGGCTTCATTATAAAGCTGGCCGCTCTGGCTCAGGTAAGCCTTCTGGTCAAAGTAAGTAGTCTCAAAAAGAGTGGTTGTACCCTCGCAGGCGCTCGGGGTTAGAATCGGTGTATCCATCAGGCGGAAACCGCGACCGTCAAAGAAATCGCGTATGGCTCGGATAGTTTCGGCTCTGATTTGCAGGATGGCATGCTGTTTCTGCGACCTTAACCACAGATGCCGGTGTTCCATCAAGAAGGCTACGGAATGCTCTTTGGGGGCGATGGGATAATCCTGCGCAATCTGGATTACTTCAACATCTTTTATTTCCAGTTCATAGCCACCAGGTGCTCTTCTGTCTTCGCGCACCCGGCCCCGAACAATCACCGAAGATTCCTGGGTGAGTTCATCAAAAACCTTGAAGAGTGGAAAATCTTTATCGGGGCTGAAAATAGTGCCCTGAATGATTCCGGTCCCATCCCGGATGAGAAGGAACCTGACTTTCCCGCTGGATCTCTTGTTATAGACCCAGCCTCTGATTTCTACTTCCTGACCTAGGTATTGCCCGATGTCTTCTACGTATACCCACTTCATAGTGAGAAAATTATATCAGATTGCCGCTTTAAATCAATGATAAGAGTTGAGCTTCTGAAGAGGCAGCGGCGGGTAGGAGAAATATGATATAATTCTAAAGAATTATGAAACCATGGGACAAGCAAAAGACTTCAAGCCAGTAAAGCTTATCTGTGGCTTCATTTTTTCTCAGAAAGAAGCCCGGGACCAGGCCCTGAAACTACTGGTTGATAAATTTGGACCGGTGGACCTGGAAAGTCCGGATTATGTTTTTAATTTTTCTTCTTACTATGAACCAGAAATGGGAACAGGTTTAAAGAGATGTTTTGTAAGTTTTGAGCAGCTTATCAGACCAGAAAGCCTGCCTGAGATAAAGCTCTGGACCAACGAGCTGGAAAGAAAAATTCAGGAGCAGTGGGCCAGCCCCGGCCGTCCGGTTAACCTGGACCCGGGTTACCTGACAGCTTCAGCTCTGATCATGGCCACCACTAAAGATTTTTCGCATCGCGTTCCTTTAAGCCAGGGAATATATGCGCATCTGGAATTTCTGTTCAGCAAAAAAGGCCTAAAAACCCTGGATTGGACCTATCCTGATTTCAGGCCAGCGACTTACCATGATTTCTTTTTAAAAGTCAGGTCCAGATACCTGGAACAGCTGAAAAAAATTTTATCCGAGTAAAGGTGTTGCCTGAAGTAACCGGGTCATCCGGGTTACTTTTCTTTCTCTGATTTCTCCGCCCAGTCTTTAAATTTCTCCGCCGCCCCGGGGTGGTTGTTGAGGAACTCAGAAATGATAACCACCGGCCAGAATTCCGGCTGCAGGGGGTCAGCCATTATGACCTCCACACCGTGTCCGATAACGTTGGACAGGAAAGCGTGGTTAATGTATTTTCTTTTTGGCAGACCATAAGAGATGTTTGCCAGGTTAGCCATGATTTTAAAACCCGGGAATTTTTTTCTCATCAGCAGAACAGATTCCAGATAAAGCCGGGCGGCGCGGGGGAAAGCTGCCAGTGGCTGAACCACGGGTTCAAGGTAGACATCCCCGGCCGGGAAATCGGGCACGGCAGCCAGCAGGCGGTTTAAAATTTTATCGGCAATTTGCACGGTCCGGTCCGGAGTGTCAGGCGGGCCACTATCATCAAGACAGGTAACCACCACCCGCGGTCGGAACTGATAAATCAAAGGAATTATTTCCTCCAACTCATCTTTTTTTCCGGAAAGAGCATTAAGCAAAGCCGGACCGCGATGGATTTTCAGGGCTGCCGACAAAACTTCGGCCCGGGAACTGTTCACGGAAATCGGTAGCTCAGAAGCTGCCTGAATCAGAGGAATGGACCAGACCAGATAATCTTTTTCTTTTTCTCGGCGTGTTCCAGCAAAAACATTGATATAAGCACAACCAGCCTTTTTCTGAGCCAGGGCCAGTTGCTTTATGACTTTTTCTTTTTTCTGTTGAAAGGCTTCTTCCACTTCCTGGCGACTGGTGGTTATCAGGTTGCCGATGATGATCATCAGTTATTAAGCGAGCTCCCTTAACTCCTGGACGATGGCTGGCAGCTCTTCCAGCACCGTCTCCACATCCTTTTCTTCGTTAAAACGACCGAGGGAAATTCTTATGGAAGAATTAGCCAGTTCCGGAGATAAGCCAATAGCCAGGAGAACATGCGAGGGCTCTTCCGCTTCTTCGCTGCACGCTGACCCGGTAGAAACATAAATTTCTTTGGTGGCCAGAGCCATAAGCAAAGCTTCACCCTCTACACCCTCAAAACTGAAATTCAGGGTGCTTTTAATCCTTTTCTCCGGGTGTCCGTTAAACTTCATCCGGCTTATCTGTTTTTCAAGGCCATCTTTGAGTTTCTGAGCCAGTTTTTCCAGCCGGTCTCGGTCCTTCCTCCATCTTTCCTGCAAGATTCTGGCGGCTTCTCCAAAGCCGATGATGCCAGCCGTGTTTTCCGTGCCTGGCCTCAAGCCAAATTCCTGATGGCCGCCGTGAATGACAGGGGAGAAGGGGCTCTCTTTTTTAAGATAAAGAGCACCCACTCCTTTGGGTCCATAAATCTTGTGCGCAGAAACAGTTAAAAGGTCAACATTCAGCTTTTTTACATCTACTTCCATCTTACCAAAGGCCTGAACGGCATCCGTGTGCACCGGCACGCCGTATTTGCGGGCCATTTTTACTACTTCTTCTATCGGTTGAATCGTGCCAATCTCATTATTAGCCAGCATGATGGAAACCAGAGCTGTTGAGCTGGAGATAACGGAGCTGAGAAAATCAAGGTCAATTAGCCCGCTGGCATCAACCGGCACGTAATGAACAACATAGCCTTTTTTCTCCAGAAAGCGGGCTGTTTCCAGGACAGCGGGGTGTTCTATGGCTGAGGTGATGAATTCTTTTTTTTCAGGTTGAGCCTCCAGCACTCCCAGGATGGCCAGATTATCACTCTCTGTGCCTGAGCTGGTAAAGATAATTTCACTTCGGTGCGCACCCAGGGCCATGGCCACCTGTTCCCTGGCTTCGGTTATCAGAGATTTAACTTTTTGTCCGAGGGGATAAAGTGAGGAAGGATTGCCAAAGTGTTCTTTTAGAAACCAGCTCATCTTCTGGACCACGGCCGGGTCCAGCGGGGTAGTAGCATTATTGTCTAAATAAACCATCTTTCTCGGCAAAACCAGAATTCCAAGAAAAGTTAATTACCTGTCTTAGTTAAGGGCCTTAGG
>JBBIRN010000178.1:0-5069 GCA_037441785.1 Candidatus Aminicenantota bacterium
GAACTTTTTAACTAATAAACTAAGTAGCCTGACTGAAAAACCTTAAAAACTTTTTTTAAATCATGGAAGAGGAATGACAGAGAAAAGCTCCGTCAGTTAATTAAAATCAGTCGTTAATTAAAATCAGTCGTTAAAAAGCTGAATCTTTTTCAAAAAAATTTTTTGAGGTCGTCATTTGCCCGAACAGATAAAAGCCCCACCAGACCGGGCCTCGCCAGAATAGATTTAAGACCAAAAGTCAGTTTACCCCCAGAAATATCAAAATTTCTGGGGTCCTTCCAGGTAAAATAAGCTGGCCGAAATGACAAAACGTTTGCAGGCCAAATTACCGAATTTCTAAAGCAAAAAAAATTTTTCTTCTTGACATAAAGGAAAGAGAAAATCTAATTTATTGTTGATGTATTTTATAAAATATTTTTTAAGGAGGGGCACTTGAACAAAAAAACTTTTAGCTTGTTTCTGGCCATTGCTCTAATTGTCTTTCTGTACAGCTTTTCTGCTGCCCAGAAATCAACAGCCAAAAAAGTGGCTCTGAAAAAAGTGGAAAACACAGACCCCGCTCTGCGACTCAAGTGGCATGAACAGCATCTCGCCATGAAAAATTCAACCCCTTTTAAGAACCTGAAATGGCGCTACATCGGCGGTGAGCTGGAAACTCAAGGCGGAAGGTGCACTGATGTGGAAGTGCCGAGAAACAACAAAAAAGTAATTTACGTGGCCACAGCCAGCGGTGGCCTCTGGAAATCAGAGAATGCCGGAGTAGCCTTTGAACCAATCACTGATGACTTCCCCACCCTGTCCATCGGGGACATAGCCGTATCTGAATCCAACCCCAACATCATCTACGTAGGCACCGGAGAAGCCAACATCTTCCGGGCCTCCATAGCCGGCACTGGCGTCTATAAATCAACCGATGGCGGCAAAACCTGGGAGCATTGTGGCCTGACTGACACAAACACCATTGCCAGAATCAGGATTCATCCCACTAACCCGGACATTGTCTACGTGGCCGCCTCCGGACACGAATGGACCCACAACCCTGAACGCGGTGTTTTTAAGACCACTGACGGCGGGAAAACCTGGCAGAAAGTCCTCTACGTAGATGAAAAAACCGGTTGTATTGACCTGGTGATGGACCCGAAAAACCCGGACACCCTGATCGCCTCCATGTGGAATAGAATCAGGCAGCGCTGGAGTGACCCGGTGCCTGAAGATGGCGATTACCTCTACAAAACGACCGACGGCGGCAAAACCTGGAAAAAGCTGACCAGCGGACTTCCTGAGACCAAGTACACTGGACGTATCGGCCTGGACCTCTGTGCCAGCAAGCCTAATGTGGTTTACGCTTATGTAGACAACCACACCCCTATCCGTCAGCCCTCACCCAACGAAAGAGACTCTTACGGCCGGCTTCGCACTTATCCGGACATCGTTGGCGCTGAAGTGTACCGCTCTGATGACCAGGGCGAAACCTGGAGAAAGGTCAACCCTTCAGACCGGCTTTTTGAAAGGTTCGGCGGTACCTACGGCTGGGTTTTCGGACAGATAAGAGTGGACCCCAACAACGAAAACGTCGTCTACCTGATGGGCCTTGGCCTCTATAAATCAACTGACGGCGGGAAGACCTGGACTCAGCTTTACTGGGAAAACCTTCACGGCGACCATCACGGGTTGTGGATTGACCCGGATGATTCCGACCACCTGCTCAACGTGAACGACGGTGGCTGCAACGTGTCTTTTGATGGCGGCAAAACCTGGCAGGATTTTCATCGGAAAATTCCAGCCATTCAGTTTTATACCGTGGCTTTTGACATGGAGAAACCGTTTACCGTTTATGGCGCGGTTCAAGACTCTGGCACCCACCGCGGTATAGGTGTGGCACCGCAAACGGAGGCCGCGGCAGCGGGCCAGCGCCGCTTTCGGATGGCCCGCGTGCGCTGGGAACCAGCCCCGGGTGGTGAAGGTACGACCATTGCCGTGGACCCGAGCAACCCCAACATTGTCTATTCTTCATCTTTTTACGGACGTTTGATGCGTTCTGAATACAAAAACGGAACCTGGACGAGCAAAGACATCTATCCCAGACCGGCCGAGGGAGAACCAGAATACCGTGGCCAGTGGCTGGCACCGACTATTATTTCACCGCATAATCCCCAAATTATTTACCATGGCTTCCAGTATGTTTTCCGCTCCCTTAACCGGGGCGATACCTGGGAAAGAATCAGCCCTGACCTGACCGCCTTTGACCCGAAAAAACAGGGAAGGCTTCCCTATGCCATACCTTTTGCCACGCTGACAGCCATTGCTGAATCACCGCTTAAATTCGGGCTGATTTACGCTGGCTCGGATGACGGGCGGATGCACGTCACCAGAGATGGTGGAGCAACCTGGACAGAAATCACGGCTGGCTTGCCCTACAACAAGCATGTCTGGTGTATTGAACCATCTAAATTTGACCTGGGCACGGTTTATATAGCCCTGATTGGTCGGCATGATGATGACTTTGCACCATATGTCTTTAAATCCAGCGATTTCGGCAAAACTTGGGTTAGCATCAGCAGTAATTTACCTGGCGGGCCAACCAACGTCATCCGGGAAGACCCAAAGAAAAAAGGCGTACTCTACGTGGGAACAGATTATGGAGTTTATGTCAGCACGGACGACGGACAGAGCTGGAATTACCTGGGCAGCGGCTTACCAAACGCCCCGGTCTGGGACCTTAAAATTCATCCCCGGGATAACATGCTCATCATTGCCACCAACGGACGCGGCATGTGGGTTATAGATGACCTTTCACCTTTGCAAAAATAGGAGCCCGGAGAAAGGGCCACCTTTCTCGTGAAGGGTGGCCTTTTCTCTGAAAACAATTTTTCCCGGGCTGGGAATTAATCAGTGGCCCGGATAAAACTAAGAACCTTAAAGGGAGTCAGACAATAAAAAGTTGCTGAACCGCAAAATTCCCTGGCCGCCCAAAATAACATTCCGCTATTTTTATGAGCTGTAAATAAAAAGGCTGGTCAGGCAAAAAACCTCAAGCACCTGAGCTCTGAATTAGTGTAATTAGAAAAATAAAATAAAATAAACCACAAAATAGATATAGCCAGAAAAGCTCAGAAAGCTTATCATGATACTAACTTTAAAGGGAGGCACGACATGCTTCTGATTAAAAGAAAAAAAAGTTTAAGCTTGTTAATCCCGGCCGCCCTGGCTTTATTTCTCCTTCTGGCTGGCTCTATCTTCCTGCAAGCTTCTGAGGAACATGGGCGCTTTGAAGATTTTTTTATTGATAAAGCCATGCGCCTTAATTTCTACCTGGTGGGAGATGCCCGCACAGAAGAGTTCATCCTTCAAAGCATCTACCAGGAACCGCTCTGGCCCGAAAGCCAGACCAACCTGACCAACCCTTTCAATTACGGCCATTATTTCATAAAAGTTTACGAGGTGGCCAGCAACCGGTTAATCTATGCCAAGGGCTTTGACTGTATGTTTGGTGAATACCGGACTACCACCCCGGCTCTTAATGGCGTGAAGAAGGTGTTCCAGCGGGCCGTCAGAATTCCCTGGCCCAGAAGAAAAGTTCAGGTGGTAATCGAATCCAGAGATAAAAAGAATATCCTTCATCCGGTCTTGGTAGAAACCATAGACCCCGGTGATTATCATCTGATTAAAGAAAACGCCCGGACAGCGGATTATCTTTTTGAAGTTAAAAAAAGCGGGCCAGCGGCGGAAAAAGTGGATGTGGTTTTCCTGGCTGAAGGGTACACACTTGAAGAAAAGGATAAGTTCGTTAACGACGTAAAAAAGTTTGCTGGCTACCTTTTTGAGGTTGAACCTTACAAAAGCAATCAGGAAAAATTCAACTTCTACGGTGTCTTCCGGCCATCAGCGGAAAGCGGCATGGATGAGCCCCGGCAGCAAGCCTATAAAAATACGGTCCTGAAGGCTTCCTTCAACGCCTTTGACCTTGACCGTTACCTGCTGACCGAAGAAGGCTTCCTGCTCCGAGAGCTGGCCGCCCAGGTGCCTTATGATACTATCGTGGTTCTGGTTAACAGTAAAAGGTATGGCGGCGGTGGTATTTACAATGATTATTGCATCACCACTGTGGACAACCAGGCCAGCAAGGCCGTTTTCCTGCATGAGTTCGGCCACTCGTTTGCCGGTCTGGCTGATGAATACTACACTTCGGAAGTAGCTTACAACGAATTTTATCCACCGGGGGTAGAACCTCTGGAACCAAACATCACGGCCCTGCTGGACCCGGAAAACCTAAAATGGAAGGATTTGGTCTCTCCCGGGGTTAAGATTCCCACGGAGTATGGAAAAGAAGAAATAGAAAAGCTTCAGGCTGAAAGAAGGACTAACTTTCAGGAAATGACCAAAGCTCTGGATGAAGCCAAAAAGAAAAACCTGAAAGAAGCAGAAATCAAGAAGCTGCAGAAAAAATACCTGGATAAAGACCAGGCCCTGCAGGCCAGAATTCAAGAAGTTCGCCAGCGGTATAAAGACCTGGAAGATAAAGTTGGAGCGTTTGAAGGTGCCGGTTATTCTTCAAAGGGACTTTACCGTCCGATGATGTACTGTCTTATGATTTCCAGCCCAAAGATGGAATTCTGTAAAGTCTGCCAGCGAGCCATTCAGAAGATGATTGATTACTACAGCCAGTAAACATCACGGGAAAGCTCGCTTAAACCTATTTTTTAAAAGAAGCAAACCTTGATGAAGCCCAAGAGCATGGTCACCTTTATTCTGGGAGCGGTTCTGATGCTTATGGGATTGTGGGTGGTCGTAGCCTATAAGAGCTTCGGCGGAATAGTCCCTCTGCTAATCGGCGGAAGCCTGGTTTACCTGAGCTGGGGCCGGAGCCGAACGGCTACTATAGTGTTTGGCCACACCATTATAGTGGTCGGCTGCTTTCTGGTCACCTGGGGAATTTACCTTCTTCCTTTTTCCCAGCCGACCTTAGCCCATGTCCTTGGCCGGCCCCTGTTCTGAAGCTTTATTTCTATTTTTGGGGGAATCTGCGCCAATTATCATGGCTTCTGCGTCTGCGTCAGGAAAAAGCTTTA
>JBBIRN010000179.1:0-5037 GCA_037441785.1 Candidatus Aminicenantota bacterium
GCTGAGAGCTAAAAACAAAAGCTATTTTTATTTACCGCCTGACCGGGAAAAAGGAAATATAATTTGCGTCCTCATTTTTCCGTCCTCATTTTTTCCCATCGCCATATTTTCTCTTGCCTCGGTCTCCAATTTGTTACGAAAAAAATGGAAATATAGAATATGTCCCCATTTTTAGAGCCAGCTGGTCAAAAGGCGGAGCTGCTGGCCGTTGAGCTCTTCCTGCATTTTGATGGCATAGCTTCGGCGGCCACTCGCCTCCTCTTTTACTTCCAGCTTCAAGCCTGCGTAGCCCAGGTATTTATCGTAATCAATGGGTTCGGTGGTGTAGACATAGTTAAAAAACTCCGACAGGTCAGCCCCAGCCACTTCTTCACACACCTCTCTGAATTCTTCATCTGTAAAACCCCGCCTCTGCTCCTTATAAAATTTCTGGTACAGCTCTCTCATAACATCATCCAGACACCTGCGCCCACCCGTCTCTTGCCTTATCTTCAAATCAAGCAGCATGGTCAGAATGGCACCCAGGTCATAATAGGAAATTGTTCTGTCGCTCCCGAAAAATGGCTCTTCCCAGGTGTTATAGCTAGCCTGGGCCACGCTTTCCACCTTCCGGCCAGCTGAGTTTTCCACTTTCTCTATAAGGCGGCTAAAGCTGCTCAACACCTCTTCCCGGCTCATAAACCCGGCCCGCCGCAGGATGAGGTACTCATAATAAACCGTGCCTCCTTCAGAG
This sequence comes from Candidatus Aminicenantota bacterium, assembly GCA_037441785.1. Lineage (GTDB taxonomy): Bacteria > Acidobacteriota > Aminicenantia > Aminicenantales > Saccharicenantaceae > Saccharicenans. The sequence continues at coordinate 734 of JBBIRN010000179.1, forward strand.
AACCACAGCATGTTGGTTCGGTTTTCTTTCTCATAATCAAACGGTCCAAGGGCCACCGGCCTGATGGCCTTGACGTTGTAAAGATGGAAAAACTCGTGGGCGATAAAACTCAGCCAGCTCTGAAACTCCTGGCGGTTGCTGCTGCTGGGGATTCTGGTGAAAACGGCCATGGAATTCCGATGTTCCAGACCGCCCCTGCCTGGCCCCATCAGGAGAAAAACATAGCGCCGGTAAGGAACCTCTCCCACAACACTTGTAGCCGCCATCACCAGGCGTTTTAAAGCAGAGATAACTTCGTCCCGGTTAAAGTTGCCCGGGTCTTCTATGGCCACTTCGTATGGAATGTCATTAATACCAAACTTCAAAACTTCCTGGTTTCCAACATAAATCGGGCTATCATAAAGGACATCAAAACTTTCGGCATAAAAAGAATTTTCTTCACCCATGACCGGTTCAAGCCCCGTAGAGATGCGACTGAACCCGGCATAGGGCTTTACCATCACCTTTACCGGATAGTCCAGTTTCCCAGGGACAAACATAAAAACACTGGTCGGCGAGAGGTAAGCTCTTTTTTCTGTTAGCTGGCTTTCTGCCACTCCCTGCCCTTTAGCCATCACCTCATAGGTTATTTCCACAGAGGTGGCTCCACCCGACCTGACCTTCCAGGTGTGGTCATCCGCCTTTTCCCAGGGAAGCTGTTTCCCGCTGCTGTCTGCGGCTTTAAAATTGGTTACGTTTCTGGCAAAGTTTAAAATCCGGTAATAGCCAGGAGCCCAGGCCGGCATTTTAAGCTCAAAAACGTCTGAGTCTATTCCTTTATACTGCAAAGCTACCTGCAACCGACCTGAGGCCGGCTCTTCCATGCTCACGGTGAAGGAAAAAGTTGGAAGGAGTGAAGCCTCGGCCTTAGCTGGTTGCTGGAGCTGTGGTGAGTTGAGCTGGCAGCTGGCCACCAGGGCTACGAAAACCAGAGCCAGTATGCTCAGCCGAAATTCAAACAGCTTTTTCCCTTTGTTTTTCTGTGGCATTCTGGTGAGTCCTCTATAGATTCTTTCTAACATCACTTTTATCTAAAAACTTCTGGTTAACCTTTACCAGGCCTCCACCAATGCCCGGACTCTAACCTCAGAGCTTAAACCAGGGCTTTCTCTTTTACAATCCAATCTAAATAATTGGGGTTTGAGTATTGTGTCCCGCGCTTTCCCCCGTTTTATAGAAGGTCCCAGTCAATTTTTACACGGCGCAGAGCATAGCCCACTTCCCGGATATAATCTCCGTAGCCCGTCATCCAGTGAAAACCAGGCATCCGCCGCGCCAGCAGTTCACTGTCTTTGCTAAAGCTCACCTCAATCTGCGAACGGCAGATAGGAAGGAAGGGCGCTTCTTCAATCCTTCCGCTCAAGCCCACCCAGCGTTTGGAGGCAAAATCAGGAATTATGTTGGTCACCATCTGGCCCTTACGGAACTCAACTTTTGGCGCCGCCCCATAATCCGACTCAAAGTGAGTTAGAATCCGCGCTGGCTCCAGCGTCTTGCCGTCCATTTTTCTGGGCGCTGTACAATGAGCCAAAGTGATTATTCCCTCATGCGGGTAAGTTGGGTCGTTCAAGAAAACAGGCTGTCCGGAAATGTTGTGGAGCAAAACACCTGCCGGGATAACCACAAAATCCGATTCGCAAAAAGCCAAATAACCAGCATCATTCAGCAGGCTCAGCGTCAGACAGGCTGAAGTCTCGGCCAGAGGCATAATAGTTCCCATACAACCGTTGATGGTTATTGCCCGGCAGCCAACCTTCTTCATCAGCGCCAGGAAAACATCTTCCAGCAAGAAGGCGTTCTGGACAAAGCTTAATTCTGTTTCCAGTTTTGTGCCTGAAATTTTCAGGTATTCACTGGCCCTTTGCCTGGCTTTTTTTACGGCCACCGGGTCATTTTTAGCTTCTTTTATAATCCGGCCCAGTTCGTCATAAGAAACGGTGATAATTTCAAACTTCCATTTATCCTCAACCAGCTTCGGCACCACACCCTGCGGCTGGGACCAGGCATCCGGCCCGCCCACAGCGATGATTTTTGTTCCCATGGTGTTTTTCCAGCCGCCGAGCGACCGCAGTCGCCACAGCAGCTCTTCCTGGTTATCTATGACCACATCGCTGTCGTCAACCCGCTCCAAAGCCAGATGGTCGGTATGCTGCCTTAAATAGCGGGGGCTGATGATTTCATACCACAAATAAACCGGCCCCGACCTGTGCCGGCAGAAAAAGATCAGTTCCTTTCCGGTCTCTTCCAGCTTTTTGAACCTGTCCAGCCAGCCGCCGGCGGCATAGACGATGATGACATCGGCTGCGGCCAGCTCCTCTTTTAGCCTGTCTATTTCAGCTGAACTTTTGGCCCCCGAAACTGGCAAAAACTCCAGCGGGAAATCAGCCTTCTTTTTCAAAGCAGAAAGCTCACCCCGGATTCTGGCCATTTCTTCTTCCGCCTCCGCCTGTGTTTGAATGCCACCCCAGGCTCGCCAGCTCGTCTGATAAGCACGGGTCGGTGTTTCGTAAAGAAGGACTGGTTTTACTCTAAGCGGGGTTCTAAACTCAGCCAGTGGTTCTTCAGCAAAAGCAGGCACACCGGCAGAAAGGCTCTTCCAGGAAACATTTTTTAAACCCAGGGTTCCCAGCGTGGTGTACCCAACTCCTTTTAAAAAGCTCCGGCGGGAAAGCGCACTTTTTGCACCAAAGCTAAAGCCGCCCTGCGGGCAGCACCAGGCCTGACCACCAGAATTATCATGCTCATGATGTTTACTCATGGCAGTTTCTCCTTTCCGCTTTTAATTTCACTTACTTTTTAATCAAAAAATCAGCCTAAAATCAAATGATTTTTTCTCAGACTAACAAACAAAAATCCCAAAAAAAGTGCAGAGGAGAATGAGGCCAAAACCTCCGCATTTTTCTTTTGACTTGAATTTATCAAATTTGTAAGATATTTCCTTCCTTGTGCTGAGGAGAATTTTTCATTTGGAATTTGGATTTGAATCTTGTTGGTTTAGGTTAATAATGTTAACGATAACACATATTGAGCCCACCGCTGCTCTGAAGGCCCTTTTTTCCCTGTTCAAACAAAGCCGGGCTGCCCAGCCCCTCAGAAACCGGGCTGCCCTGCCACCGCACCAAAAATTCAACGGGCCAGTCCTTTCCGCTGGGCGCTTAAAGGCTATAGAATTAATCTCATTCTCTTTTTCTTCTTTGTATTTTTCTCTCACCTTTGGTAAAAACAAGCTAACGTCAGTAAGGAGGTTACATCATGATGCTCACGGCAATTGATTGGCTGGTAGTAGCTGCCTATTTTGCTCTCATCCTGGGTATCGCCTGGTGGACGATCAAAAAGCACAAAAACAAAACCACGGACCAGTATTTTCTGGCCGGACGTCATCTTGGCTGGTTCATCGTCGGAGCCTCAATCTTTGCTTCCAACATAGGCTCAGAACACCTGGTCGGCCTGGCTGGCTCTGGAGCCACCGATGGTGTGGCCATGGCTCATTATGAGCTCCACGCCTGGTGTTTGCTGGTTCTGGGCTGGGTCATGGTCCCCTTTTACATGCGCTCGCGGGTTTTTACCATGCCCGAATTTCTGGAACGTCGCTTTTCACCTAAAGCCCGCACTGTTCTTTCCGCCATTTCATTGGTAGCTTATGTTCTGACCAAAATTGCCGTGGGAATTTTTGCCGGTGGAATAGTTTTTTCTGTGCTTTTGCCTGAAGTGCACTGGTTTGGTCTTGATAGTTTCTGGGTTGGTTCTATTATGGTTATCATCATCACCGGTCTTTACACCATCGTTGGCGGAATGAGTGCGGTGGCTTACACGGAAGCCATTCAGACCATCGTTCTCATCATCGGTTCCGCTCTGGTCACCATTTTTGGTCTTAAAGCCATTGGTGGCTGGTCAGAATTACGCTCCATCGTTGGTTCGGAAATGTTTAATCTCTGGAAGCCGCTAATCCCGCACGGCATGGCCTCTACCTGGGCTCCGGTCAAGGAAGCCGGCCGGATGGCCTGGTATTTCAACGATAATTATCCCTGGCTGGGCATGCTCTTCTGCGCCCCCATCATCGGACTCTGGTACTGGTGCACTGACCAGTACATCGTCCAGAGAGCTCTAGCGGCGAAAAACGAAACCGAGGCCCGCCGCGGCTCTATCGCCGCTTCTTATTTCAAGCTTTTGCCCGTTTTTATTTTCATCATTCCTGGAATTATCTGCTACGGGCTGGCTCTGAGCGGCAAAATACCGGTCCTGCAGCAGCAGCTCATTGGACCTAA
>JBBIRN010000180.1:0-4998 GCA_037441785.1 Candidatus Aminicenantota bacterium
CAGGATAGTTTTTCCTGGTAAAAAATCAAAAATAGAAATAGCCTCCCTGTTTTCATTCAGGATTAATTTAAAAATTTGAAAAAATGGTATATCTGCGATATCTTTTAATTTAGATAAAGCCCATGGAAACGACCTACTGGCTGCTGGAAGCAACGGGTCATGAGAAATTTCCTTACCGGATTAGAATAACCAGAGGCGAAGAAAACTTACTGTGCCTCCGCGTCCAGGACCGGTGGCCGGGGACTAAAGGACACATTTTTTGCTTACGCGAAGACCCCCAGGGTTCACTCTATCCTGCCCAAGAAATTGAACGCGTACCCATCATTTCCCTGAAACGCTATGGAAAAAGGCTGGCCGTGGTGCTCGACCGAACGATCAATAAGCGCTGCGAGTTTCTTTTTCTGAAGAAAAAATACAAACAAAAAGAAGGAGAATATGAACAGATTTTCTGGCGAACCAGAAGCAATTTGATCCAAAGGAAAATCAAAGTCAAGCTTACCACCCAGGGTTCACCGCGGCTTCACATTGTCATCGATAAAAACGAGCGTTATCCCTGGAACTTTCCAGGCTGCACCGTGGAGCGTAAAAACCTGCCGGTCGGCGATTATGCTCTGGTGTCAGAAAATGGACTTCGCGCCGTGGTCGAACGAAAGACGTTTGAAAACCTAATGGGTGAGTTCGGGCGCATGCCACTTCTACATCAGACTCTCGGCGAACTGGAGGCATATCGCTATTCAGCCCTGGTTATAGAAGCCAATTATTCTGATTTTCTTAACCCGAAAAAGCTAAGGTTTTATTCTCCAGCCTTTACCTCCAGGGCACTGGCCGAGCTTCAGGCGCTCCACCCGGACCTGATTATAACTTTTGCCGGCAACCGCAAATTAGCCAGGGAATGGACCCTGAGATTTTTTTCAGCCATCATGGCTCATGATGAAGACCGGCTGCCGGCCGCCGTGAACGAGGCTTTAAATAAATATGAGCTGCCCTTTGATTTCAAGGGCGGTACTTATTTTGAGCTCAAGGAAAAAGTACTGAAAGAATTACCCCATGAATTCTCAAAAAAAAACCTGTCCGAGCATTTTTCCGAAACAGAAATTAAAACCTTAAAGCGCGTGCTGGCCGACCTGGAAAAAGAAGGCTTCTTACAAAGCACCAGGGTGGGCCGAAACAAACTCTGGATTAAAGTACAGAAATTAGAAAAACCAGCTGACGAAAAATAAGGAATTAGTTTGTCTCTCCCCTTTATTAATCTTCCCAGGTCTCTTCCGGGGAACGGGGCATAAAGGAGGGCCTGGGTTCAGGCAGCTTCTTATCCAGCACATTCCAGTTGGGCGGCTGGACTCCAAGCAGGTGACGCACGAAGAAATCATTTCTCTTCCGCTCGCCAAAGGCACCGCCCGAACCGTGGTTCGCCCCCGGGATTACCACCAGCTCAAAATCCTTGCCGGCCTTAATCAGAGCATTGACCACCTGATAGGTTGTGGCCGGGTCCACGTTGGTATCAAGCTCCGGAACAAGCAGCATCAATTTGCCTTTAAGACGATAGGCGTTAACCGTGTTGGAGGAAGCCGCATATTCAGGACCGATGGGCCAGCCCATCCACTGTTCATTCCACCAGATTTTGTCCATGCGGTTATCATGACAGCCAGCCGCAGCAAAACCAACTTTGTAGAATTCAGGGTGGAAAAGCAGTCCGGCCAGAGCGTTTTGGCCACCAGCTGATGTTCCGTAAATTCCCACCCGGCTTAGGTCATAGTAGGGATACTTTGCCGCCACTGCTTTATGCCAGAGAATCCGGTCCGGAAAACCGGCATCTTTAAGATTCTTCCAGCAGACATCGTGAAAGGCTTTTGACCGATTGCTGGTGCCCATGCCGTCAATCTGCACCACGATAAAGCCCAGCTCAGCCAGTGACATCATCTGGTTCCAGGCAAAAAAGCTCTTGGGCACAAATGAGCTGTGAGGGCCGGCATAGATGTATTCAACAACTGGATATTTCTTTTTCGGGTTAAAATTGGTTGGCCTGATAATGATTCCCCAGATATCAGTTTTTCCGTCCCGGCCTTTGGCCACAAACGGTTCAGGTGCCCGCCAGCCAGCTTTTATCAACCCGGAAATATCAGCTTTCTCCAGCTCCATGACCACTTTTTTATCTTCTACCCGTCTGAGCTGCATCACCGGCGCCATATCCACCCGCGAATAAAGGTCAACGTAATATTTAAGGTCAGGAGAGAGAGTAACGGTGTGGTTGGCCTCAGCTTCTGTGAAACATTCCAGCCCAGAACCATCAAGGTTTACCCGATAGAGGTGGAGGAAATAAGGATCCTGGCCCGGATACAGGCCGCTTCCTAAAAACCACAACTGCCGCCGTTCTTCATCCACCCGCTCCACACTCCTTACCACCCACTCGCCTTTGGTAATCTGATTTTTTACCTGACCCGTCTGGCCATCATAAAGATAGAGATGATTCCAGCCATCTCGCTCGGACATCCAGATAATTTCGCGGCCATCATTCAGGTCATAACGAAACTTCTTACTGGAATAACAGAAAAAAGTAGGGCTTTCTTCGTCTATCAGAGCCCTGGCCTGCCCGGTTGTCCCGTCCACTTCAATCACTCTGTAAACCTGATGTCCGCGCTGGTTGTACTCAAAGGTAAAAGCCCGGCCGTCCTGGCGCCAGGCAAAATTGGAAAGCTCGTAGGGATTGGGAAACAAGCTGTTATCAATGTTAATTTGCTTCCTGCTTTCCAGCAAAAACAGCACCGGCTGGGGCAGGTCCAGAGGGTCTCCTGGCTTGGTATAGCCGAGAGAAAAATACTTGGGCTGTAACTGGTCAGCCGGGGATGAATCCACGTACTGAATTTTCCGGTGCAACCCGGGCCGCAGGCGAACAGCCAGAAGCTTTTTGGAATCCGGCGACCACTCCATGGACTGGAAAGTGTAATAATTGCCTTCATTGCCATCCCAGCTGAGCGGAAATTCTTCTTTGCTTTCTAAAGAGCGGAGCCAGACGTTGTAGTTGCGGATAAAAGCTTCCCACTTTTTATCCGGAGAAGCTTTGCTTTCCGCCGAGGCTGCCTGGGCCGCCGGTCCGCCCACGTCCTGCCAGCCATCCCTCAAAGTTGAGGGCGCTGGCCCTACCTTTTTGAGTTCATAGGTAGTCAGGTCAACTTTCCAGACCGAGCCTCTGAACTCAAACTCTACAAACTTTTCGTTTTCCACAAAATTAAGACTGCGAAAAGGAAGCGTTAAGGCCGTAAACTTTTCGCTGGTTTCTTTATTCAGGGCCGCAGCCAGTTTTTCGTGGTCAAAAGCCAGAGTTTTACTGCCTTTTTCTACATCCACCAGGATGAACTCGTGCCCGCCCTTTACCGTTTTTCTGTACCAGAAACGCGGCGTCTGGCCAATCCAGACCGCCCGGTCCGGGACGTTCAGGGCCTGGCTCTCAAACTTTTCTCTCAGAGCCGCCGCCCGTTCATAATCTTCCAGCTGGCCCTGAGCAAAAAGAGTGGCCGAACCAATTAAAAATGACCATAAGACAAAAAAGACTGACCAAAATTTATAAGACTTGTTTCTTTTCATAGGCCCTCCTTTTTCCTTAAAATTTCTTCCTCATTTTCCTGGAAATATTCCCGGCCTAAATTACCCGGAAAGCCAGTCATTTTTATTTTTTTTTGCCCGCACAAAAAAAATCAAGAAAAATTCAGATTATGTTTACCAGATGTCTTATTGATGTTCACACTTGAATAAACAGAGAAATGAAAACTAACTTCTATTTCTCAGCATCCAAATAAAAAGGAGATAACTGGAGCGCTTGTTTTAAATCGTGCTAAAATCACAGGTTTTAAAAATGACTTAAATTCTGACCCGGAGACCGCCCTGGAATACTCCTTTATACCCTCCTCCCAGCTCACCGAAAAAGGCAACGGCATCCCCAATTCTAAAGCCCAGCAGAGTAACGTTGAGGGCCGGGAAAACGTTGGAAGAAGTTTCTGTCTCAGAATAGGTATAAGTGCCTTTTCTGATGGTCAAGCCCACACCCAGACCTGAGTACAAACAGAATTTGGACCGGTTAACCCAGCGATAATCTACCTCTACTGCTCCTGTAGAATAATTTTCAGTATAAGTGCCAACTTGAGTGCCGGACATGGCCAGCTTGCCTGAAGCCCGGTCAGAAACAAAAGTAAAACCAAAAGCCAGCCGCGACCGGCCCGTGTGTTTATAGCTCAGGACAAGAGCACCCGAATAGTCGTTATCAATCTTGGCCGCCTGACCAATGGTTATGGTGATGAGCAATACATTGGTCAGTATATCAGCTATTTGACTGGAAGTTATTAAACCATAACCAACTGAGAACTCATGCCTCCTCTGCTGACCATAAGCACTGCTTACCAGAGCAAAAGATATGGCCATGATTAATAACATCACACCTAAGGATTTAATCCTGGTAATGGACATATGGCCTCCTAAAAGAAATGTCTTGAGTATAAATATCATAAATATAATGATCCGGGCAATAACAAATTAATCCAGTTGGTTTGCTTAAAATAAATCTGACCGCCTGGGGCGCAATGATCAGTTCGGGCCTGAGGTCAGCTAATTTGCTTAAAAGCAAAGAAGCTTAAAACAAACTCCAGACTAATTTTTGCTACCCAAAAGAATTTTGGCCGTGGACAAATCATTTTATTGATAAATCACGGGCCGGAACTTAAAATAATATATGGAAGAAACATACAAAGTACATGAGCTCTGCTGCTTTATTTAAAATCAGGTTTTTGGTCGGACGTGGGGCTCTACATGTCCAGAGTCTGATTATTTTTCTGTTGCTCACCATTTTCTTCCCTGCTTTTCAGGTCTACGCCCAGGAACAAACCCAGCCACAGGAGCAGGAAAAAATCAAGCACCAGGTCAACGTCACCTTGAAGCTGGTTCAGGTTTACGTTACTGATAAAAAAGGCAACCCGGTCACGGACCTCAGCCAGGAAGATTTTACCGTCT
>JBBIRN010000181.1:0-4972 GCA_037441785.1 Candidatus Aminicenantota bacterium
CATAATCTTCCCAGTCTACTTCTCGTTTGTTTTCCAAAAGACTGTAAGGTCCGTCGGCCAGGGGGTCATAAAGCTTGTATTCACCCACGCCAGCTTTCTGGAAAAAAACCAGTACGAAATGAGACGGAAGACCCTTACTGACATCGCCATAGTAAGTCCAGATCTGACAGGGTACAATGCCTGTTTTTCCCTCAATTCTTTCAATGCTGGCCGGGGGGCCGAGAATCATATATATCCGGCCCATATCGGTTTGCCAGCCTTCTCTGGACGAACCTCTTTTAAAATTGGTGTTAACATATTCAAATCTTTTTATGATTTCTTCTTTATATTCATTTTCAGGCGTCCCGGGCGTCGGGTCTCGCATCTTCCAGAAACTCTCAATGAAGGCCTCGCGGTCAGCATCTCGCTTGAGCTTTAAAAAAACCTCTCTTTCCTGGTCAGTAATAATGTAGCTGACCAGTTTTAACCATTCCTGGTACTTTGGCGCCAGCTCTTTCTCTTCCGTCAGACCCGGGCGGCCGAAGGCTAAAGAGAGGGAAAAACTAACTAAAAAGATAACCAGAAAAGCTTTTTTGGAGCGCACCATATCTCTCATTTGTCTCTAAATTTTCTTTTGACCTTCTCTAAAAATTAACTATTTTCTCCAGTTTTGGTTACAAACAGAGCGATAATTGTTAACTTTCTTTAAATTTTAGTTTTTAAAAATTCTATAAAGTTCTTAACCTGTAAAGCGCGCTCTGATTCGGCATCAATCTTCAGATAATTCTGGAAAGCCTCCAGTGCCTCCTTAAAATGTCCCAAAGTCAACTGGGTCAGGCCCAGCTGATAAAGGGCATCGAGAAAATCTCCCTGTAGAGACACAGCCTTTTGATAATATTTTACCGCTTCCTCATGCCGGGAATGGTTGAAATAAATCGTGCCGATGTTGTAGAGCACCACCGGGTCATCAATTTTGTTAATATCAATCCGGCTATACCATTCCATGGCTTTATCAATGTCTTTCTTGTTCACATAAGCATTACCGAGAGCTATCAGGGCCGGCACAAACTGGGAATTCTTTTCTATCACTTTCTGATAGTACTCAATCGCCTTATCGTAATCTTCCTTGGCAAAATAACAATTTCCGATGCTGTAATTGATAACATAGGCTTCCGGGTTCTTGGTCAGTAAATCATTATAGACAGCTAAAGCTTCGTCATATTTCCCCTGATCAAAGAGCTTATTTCCCTTTTCTAACGCTTCCAGAAGCTCCTTGGTTATGACCAAACCTTCCAGTTTCTTAAGCTTGGTCTCTATCACAGGCGCTTTGGTCTGCCCTTCTGTTACCTGAATACTTAATTTCTTAACTTCATAGCCAGTTTTGGAAAAATCTATATACCAGCTGCCTCCGCGAATCATGTTGGCCTGCCACTCCCCTTTAGCATTGGTTTTAGTCTCAAACCCGGAATCTGAGTTTACATGATAGAGGGTCACTTTAACATCGGCCAGGGGCTGACCATTTTCATCGGTAACCACACCTTTTATTCTAGCCGTGCCGGCGTAGGCCTGGGCAAAAGCCTGCCGGCCGAGGGAAAATATAAATAAAAACAAAAACAAGACAGCTATTTTTTTCCATCTGGAAGCAAAAATATTATTCATTTTTCTTCCTCCTGATCCTTTTATTATCATCCTTTTCGTCCAACCTGAAGAGGTTATTATTATACCACTCTCTTGGTTGGCTAGCTAATTAATAACGGTAGGCCATATGGCCACCTAAAAATTGTTTCTCTTCCCATAATCACTTCAGAAAAAATCCGGCCGGCGCCGCCAGGGTAAAACTCGGGTTGCTGACTCCGACTTTTAGCTGGTGATAACCGGGCTGGGACCCAACAGCTAACGGGTTTAAAAATAATAGATAGTAAGACAGGTTATTGGCTATTATCTTTTCCACCATGGGGCTTAATCTGTTTCCCGCGCTAATCTGACCGCCAGTAGCGGTGGCCAGTGAATAAAATAATTTATAAACATCTTCTGATTGTTCCCTCATGACCAGCCCGCCGAACCTCTCCGGAATTCTTTCCAGAAAAATAAAGTTAACTTCAACCCCAGCACGGTTAAACATTTCGGCCAACTTGTTTAGGTTTAACTTGATTTCCCGATGATAAACCTGGAAAAGGTCCTGCAGGTCGGATAGGATCTGCTGGTTATCCTGATTATTGGCTATAAGCGTGTTAAGCATGGCCTGACTCAGCTCTGGCCGAAATTCCTGCTGGTAAATGAAGTAAAGGATTTTCTGACCTTCTACTCTCTCCAGATTTCTGGCAAAGTCGAGGAGCTTCTTTTCATCCAGTATTCTTAAGGATTCTACCTTCTGTAAGGTATCTCGATACTGACTGAGCAATCTCTCCAGCCCCATCAGAGATAATTCTGCGCTGCCCTGGTCACCCATACCGGCCATGGGGTTGATACCTTCTATGGCCTGGACTATTCTTCGCAAATCTCGCCCGAGGCTCAGGTAATAAGCATTACCCTGTAAGATATCCTTTTTCAAAAAATCGGCCATCTGCTGAGCCGCTACATTAGGTGTGGTAGACGATAAAGCGCCTGGGTTGAGGTCATATCTATGGGCCGGGGTCTGGATTTCAATACCATCGCCCGGCAGGTAGGCCGTTTTTAAAAAATAAAGCAGAACCTCATTAAGCTCGGGTAGATAATCGTACATCTGAAACAGCAGAAAATAATGCCGGTTAAGGTTAGGCAGGTCTTCTATCTGACCATCTTTGTTGAGGATATCTTTACCCTTAATCTCCAGCAACCCTTCGGCAGCCAACCTGTTACTGTCCGTCAATAAGGCAAAATCTTTGAGTTTCAATCCCCCAACAAATCCCCCGGGCTGGAAAACCCGGACTTTGACCACTACCTGCTGATTGGCCAAAGCAAAAACGTTGAGAGCCGTAAACAAAAATAAGAACAGATAAACCATCAACCCTCTTTTCTTTTGCCTTTTGTCCCTCATTTTTTTATCCTTTGATTTAAATGATTTAAATTTTCGTGGTTCAAATAATCCGGTTTCTTCAGACATTTTATTTCATTACCCAGACAATTATTTCTGACATTTCATGATCATAGCGTCAATTTCTTCTCTTTCCTCCGGGCTCATTCCTTGATAATAAAGTGCTTTATATTTTTCCAGATAAGACCTCGCCTGAGCTTTATCACCCCGGGTCAGGTAAGCCAGTCCCAGGTTATAAAGAGCAAAACGATGCCCGGGGTTAAGTTCTATGACTTTTTTCCATAGGTTGATGGCTCCCTCTAAATCCCCTTTTAACCTCCTGACCACTCCCAGACCATTATAAGCCTCGGCATGATGGGGGTCATTTTCCAGGGCTTTGGCCAAATGTTCAGCCGCCCGGGCTAAATAGCTGGCCTCTCTATCTCTCATGGCCAAAGAAATTTCCGTCATCCCCAGGTTGGTCAGGGTCACGGCATAACCGGGGTCAATTTTCAGGGCTTTTTCATAAACTTCCAGGGCTTTCTCCAGCTGCCCCTTTTTCCAGTAGGCTACTCCAAGATAATTCCATAAGTCCGGGTCCCAGTCAATCAAACTCATAGCCTGCTGCAAGCTGTTAATGGCTTCCTCATACTTGCCCAACTCCACCTCTACAATACCAGCCTCCATCCACAACTTATAATTCCTGGGGTTGGCTTTAAGGCCAGACTTCAACACCGCTTCCGCCTCGGCCAGCTGGCCTGATTTCTGGAGTATGGTGGTGAGAAAAAGATAAGGATTATCAAAATCGGGTCGAGCGGAGATAATTTCCTGCAATATTTCCCGGCTTTCCGTGACCTTGCCTTTGTAATACAGCTCCTGTGCCAGCTCAAACTTCTGGTTAAACGGCAGAAGCGTTTTTAGGTCATCTTCTGGTCCAAAACTTTTTTTCTCCGGTGGAACATACCCTCCAATGTAGCCCAAGCTCGCCAGCCTCTCCTGACTCTGCCGGTCAATTTTTAAAGCTGGCTGGTTAATGGCCGAACCGGCCTCTTTTAACAGCTGATTCAGGGCCTCTTTTTCTTTGCTTATACTGGCCGTGGCCAGGTTTTTTGTTTCCATAAAATCCTGTTTCAGGTCATAAAGTTCAGGTAAAGGAGAATCTATGAATTTTTTTGTCCCTTCTATAAATCCCCTTAATGGAGCCCAGCCGCGACGATAATAGGCGTAAAGGGACTCAAAGTATATTTTTCTGGGTGCCAGGCTTTTGCCTTTCATCAGAGGTACTAACGATTTGCCCGCCAGCTTTTCCGGAGCTGGCTGGCCCAGAAGCTCGCAAACCGTGGGAAAAATATCAGCATGACAGACATAGCTACTTATCCGGCCTGATTTTAGCCCCGGAGCTTTTATTATCAACGGAACCCAAATAGTTGAATTATAGGCAAAATAGCCATGCGTGGCTTCCCCGTGTTCTCCCAGCGATTGACCATGGTCTCCAGTCAGGATAATTATCGTTTCTTCATAAAGACCACGAGCCCGGAGATAATCAAAAAGTACAGACAGAGACTTGTCCGTATAAGCTACCTCTCCACTATAAAGGTCATCCTTGAACTGCTCGGAAAAGGGTGAAGGTGGTTCATAAGGCTGATGCGGGTCAAAGCAATGTATCCATAAAAACCAGGCCTGATTCTGCTTTTTTAGCCAGGACAGGGCACTGTCTACTACCTCTTCTGCCTTTCTCTCAGCAAATTTAAAATCCAGCCCGGAATCAGAACTATATCCCTGGTCATAAACATCAAAACCACGGTTCAGACCAAACCTGGCATCAAGAGGAAAAGCTCCAATAAAAGCACCACAGTTATAGCCGCTTTTCTTGAGCCAGGTAGCCAGGGTAGGAAAATTTTCCGGGACACGGAAAAAGCCGTTGTCATGCACGCCATGTTCAATCGGCGTCAACCCCAGAAGAATGTTGGCATGCGATGGTAGAGTTAAAGGGGTATGGGC
>JBBIRN010000182.1:0-4951 GCA_037441785.1 Candidatus Aminicenantota bacterium
AACGGCAAATCTTTTTTAATCTTATTTAAAACTTTATTTTAAAAAGCTTTTCTGGGGATTAAAAAGTCAACTGCCACAACCAAGCTGATAAGGTGTCACCAATTTTGGAAATTTCTTTCCAGGAAAATTAGGAAATGTGTAGGACGTGACTATTTTTCTGCACTATTTTTCTGGCCTTAAAACCAGCACCCTATTGGTCTCAGGGGTCAGCTCAATTAGAAATATCTCAAAATTGTTATTGGTCGCAGAAGCTAAAATTTCAAAGTCAGGGCATAACCCCGCTTTGTTCCTGTAAACAAAACGATTGCTGATTTTATAATCCTGGTTCAATTCTATCAACTCATAAAATAAAGCCGTGCTTCTTACAAAATAGACAGACTGCCCTGAGGCTTTCGCGGCCTCAAATAAATGAGAGACAGGGCTCTGACCGGGTTTAAAGTTACTGAAGCTCTTGATGTTAGTGGCTCGCACATTTCTCAGCAATTCTTTTATATCATCAATTTCCTTGACCAGTTGTCCCTTGTAATCATAAATTCTTATATCTCCAGTAGTTCGAGAAGCAAGCATGACCGATTGGTTACTCAGCCCGATTATTATAAAATCATTCAACAGACCAGGGGGAATCTGGCCCATTTTTATCGGTTCTCCGAAGGAGTATTGGACCGTGCCATCCGCATCCAGCACGTCTACCAGGTGCGATGGATCGGTTTTTACGCCACGGGTGCAGAAAAATTTACCTTCTTCGGAAATAAAAATATCTGAATAAAAATTAGCGAGTTTAATTGATTTGAGTAACTTTCCATCCAGGTCAAAAAACTGCAGACGGTATCCGCCGGGGTCCAATACGAACAGGGATCCATGGTAGAAACCAATTTTACGCGGATAAGAAAACTCACCGGGTCCTTGACCACTTTTCCCGAAAGTTGATTTCAAACGTCCATCATTGGAAAAAACATATACATTCTTTTGCCTAACATCCAGAAGTGCTATGTGCTGGGATTTATCGGTGGCCAGTGACCATAATTGAGAAAAGAATATATTGTCTTTATCTGGTGCACTGGAGGGAAAGAGCCGGAGCAGCTTGAGGTTGATAACTGGAATTTTTTCTTCAAAACAAGGCGGAAAAAGGGAAAGTTTGGGGACAGGCTTTTCAGCTGCTGCCGGCCAAAAGGAAAAAACAAAAAAGCCAATGGCTAAAAGACAGGAAGTGGCAGGCCTTTTTTTTATAACCTTCATTTTCCCCTCCTAGGACAAGTGCTTTCCTCTATTTTCAATTTATTTTCTCAAATTATTAATAAACTTAAATTGTCAATAAATATGGAGTTCGTACTGAGCGGCAGGCTCGTTATATTCCACCCAAACAAATGTTCCCTGTTCAACATCAAAGCTCTGGGCGAAAGAATTAGGAACAAAGTAGCCAATTTCTTTCGGGAAACGGAAACTTCTTTCCAGAATTTTGCCGCTTAGATCCATAACAATTATCTCGTTGAAATTGCCCTTCCTGGCCGAAGTTACCACATAAATCTTCCCTCCGTCAATTTTCATGGCCACAAAGGCAGGGAAATAATCGGGAAAGATGGGCTGGTTATTCTGCCGGAAAATCTCTGTTAAATTATTGATAATCTTTTCCTGATACTCTTTTGTCACCTTTATTCTGTCAACCGGATGGCGGATTTCATAAAGTAAATTTCCGGTTTCATCAAATACCGATATGGACAGACCTTTGGTGGAGTCAGCTACGAAAATTTTATTATCATAGACCAGGTAATCAAAATATTCTCTGACCATCAGATTTTTCATTTTGCCCGCAGGCAAAGAAGCTCCTGGCCTTGGCGGCGGTGGCGGCAGCACGTCAGGAACTTCAAGGAGGCGCTTGACTGTCTCTCCGTTCTGATCGTAAATGATGAGCGTTAATGGTAATTCAGTACCATCTTCCTTTCTTTCCAGAGGGACGCCGATGAAATGATGGCCCACCGGAAGGTACGGAAATCTCATGATTCGCGATGGAGGGATAATCTGTCCAAGATATTCGCCATCAGCCGAAAAGATAAGCGTTTTACCGATATCGGCAGCGATCAGCTGGTCGCCAACCAGGCAAAAAGAACCCAGAAAGGTGAACTCCCCGGGTCCCTGGCCAGGACGACCAATACGTTTCAGGTAGCGGCCGGTATCAAAGGAATAAACAGCGATATCCTTTTTATCCTTGATGTAGATTTTCCCATGCTCAGCCCGGACAAGAGAGGCCGATTCCAGCTCGGGCAAGGGAATGACTTTTGCTTGCTGGCGCTGGGCCAGAAGAAACGGTCCCCAAGCTGTCAGCACACTTAAGACCAAGATGCCCAGGCCGGTCATCGATATTGTCTGATTTAGCTTAAAAAAATTGTTGCTCATGGAGTTACCTCCAATTTCTGAAATGGCAAAAAATAAAAATAGGTAAAAATAAAAAAGTAGAAAGGCTGAATTGTAAAAAATGAAAATTGCCGGGCCCGGTTAAGCTCATAAAATGTCACTGGTTTGGCAAATTTCTTTTCGAGAAAATCAGGAAATATATTGGGCGTCCCACATTTTGGTGGCACAATACCCGTTTCACCATTTCTTATTAATGAGATTCGGCCACTGAGCAGCGGATGAGCTTGGGGAATTCTTCCTGGATGGTCAGATAAAGTTTTCCCCGGTAATCGCAGGCCTTAAGCTCTCCCGGAAGCTTCAGGCTTCCCACCTGTTTCCCGTTGAGGAAGAGGTCAGCCATATGGTCCTGGTTTTTAGGAGATTCAAAGTAAACCAGCAGGTATTTGGCGGCGGGGAAAATCATGGCCGCGGTGGAAATAAAGCCCCGGCCTCTCTGGCTGAGCGGCTCAAAGATTTCACTGTTGCCGGCCAGTTTGGCCTCGAGGTTCTTGTCCTTGAAAACCAGAACTTCATAGCGATATGAATTCAAGACGAAAATCCGGCCGTCTTTAGAACAGGAAAAAAGAAGCGGGGCTCCGAACATGGGCATCATCTTCATCGGCTCAAATTCCTTGGGGACATCCAGAGGGTCTCCGAATGAGGCCAGCATCTGTCCTTCAGGGTTGAATACATGGAGAATCTTACCCTCATGCGGCCCTATACCTATGATTTCTTCACCTCCCGCGCATCTGATGCAACTGATGTGAAACCCGACCTGAAAGGTGCGCAGGTATTTTCCGTTAGCGTCGTAGACAACCATTTTTCGGTCGCCGTTGAGAAAGAGCTGTCCTGAAGCCGTTACAGCCATCCCGCTTATCTGGTTCAATTCCTGAGGTCCCTGACCCTGCGGCACGTCAATCTGACGCAGAAACTTTCCGTTCTGATCAAAAACTTTAACTTGGTGATACTTGTAGTCAACGGCATAAATATTTCCCCTGGCGTCAACATCAACATAGCCGATAGAGCCAAACATCAGATTTTGGTCTCCGCTTTCCTGGCCAATGGTTAGCTCGGTGGTTAATTTGAGGGGAGGCGCAGCTTTGGAGGTTGCAGCTTCTAAGCCAGGTATTCTAAGCATGACTAAAGAAAGCAGTAAAAGCATAAAAAAGAGCAGAAAAAAATAAGAGCCAGAAGGCCAGAAAAATTCCAGGTGGGAACCCCTGTCCAGGCCCAATAATCTTAGCTCTTTGGAGCAGCTTTTTGGTTTTTCCATACTCAACCCTCCTTTATTAAGTTTACCAGGCGGATTAAGATTAAAATTTAATCTTCAAAACCGCCAGAGTAACCCAGGTCTTTATTCAAATTTGCTCCAGCCAGCAAAATGTGACTGAAAGTTCCCCACTTTACGTTTATTTTCTATCCGACCGACTGGATTTAACCATTAGTAATAAGACGCAGCCTAGCTTTTTGTTTATGCCTGCCCCGGCTTTTTGTTTGAACTCCGTGTCTTCCTGGAATTTAGTGAGTGGCACCAATGGTCAGATGACTGGCTTTAATGAGATAATAACTTGAACCGTGAGCTACCAGTCTTACCACAGCATCTACCTGGCTGCCCACCGGCCATTTGGGGCCACCCCGTGCACTCAGGCTGATTTTGTTTAAATCTGCAGGGCTTAGAGGTCTGAAATCTTCTTTGAGGTTACCTTCCCAGGAATCGTTCCCGTAAACGACGTAGATTTTATCGGCCGTTAGATAAGCGGGGAAAGAGTAAGCGTTCTCAGCCGTTAGAACAACGGCGGCCATTAAATCAGACCCACCGGAATTTTCACCAGGCATAAAATCTCGCCACAGGTAAACCGTCATGGAAATCTTTGTGCCCTCAATGATGGCTGTTTCCGGAATTTTATCCAGGTCTTTTACAGGGGAAAAAGGAGATTGGCAGGAAGAAAGGCTGAGGCTTGCCTGAATTAACAGAATCGTCAGGAAAACAGGAGAAAATTTCAAAAGGCTGGATGATTGTGCCCTCGCCCTGAGCAGGGGAATGGAAAGAATAAAAACCTTTCTTGCTTTCATTTTCTCCCCCAAGAAAATATTTAAGCCAGGTATATTTTTTTGTCAATATAAATTGGCTTCCCCTTAAAAGTGTGGTGGCCTGAGCAATTTTTTATCATGAATATCTCATCTGGTTCTCCGCTTCCATCTATTTTTTAGGGGGGAAAGTAAAGTTAGAGGAAAAAGTATTATTTTTGAAGCCTTCCCCGGTTCCTTTTTACCGGTTCCTTTTTAAAAGATAGGATGAGAAAAAATCAGTTTTGAGAAAAGATAAGCAAAGAATTTAGTTATAGTTATTCTAAAAAGGTTATTCCAAAATTTTATAATTTATTGAAAATAAAATAATTACATACGCCGAAGCGCAGACCCTATTAGGGTAACATATGTCCCACTTTTTACGCCTGAGCCACATAGAATTTATTTCAGGGCCTGAGAGTTTTGTTTTAGCAGGGGCTTCATCTGGGAAAATTGACGAATCTGAAGAATAGCCTTTGGCTTACGTCCAAAAAAT
>JBBIRN010000183.1:0-4935 GCA_037441785.1 Candidatus Aminicenantota bacterium
TAGCGCAGAACCAGAAAAAAAGACGGGACCTGGAAGCTGATGTTAAAGACCTGAAAGCTCAGATAGCTAAATACAAAAAGCAGCTCAACGAAGTCAAATCCAACAAAGAGTATACCGCGCTGCTGAAAGAAATTCAGGAAATACAGGACAAGATTGACCGCCTGGAAGAAGAAATCATCAAGGAACTTCTGGCGGCCGATGAAATTGAAGAAGAAATCCGGGCTGCTACCTTCAAGCAAAAAAACGAAGAAGAACACTTAAAACAGGAAATTGAAGCCCTGAATCAGAGAAAAAAAGAGCTGGAGCAGCAGAAGGCCCAAATACAGAAGCAGCGGGAAGAACTGCTGTCGACCATTCCCAAGGCTCAGCTACAGCTTTATCTGAACATTGCCAGAAAAAGAGGTGGAATTGCTCTTTCCCGGGTAACGGAGGAGTTTTGCTCCATGTGCCAGATGCGCATCCGGCCCCAGATGCTTAATGAAATCAGAGACACGACCAAGATTCACCTGTGTGAAAGCTGCGGTCGTATCCTTTACTTTGATTCTTCCGAAGAAAAATCCTCAGAAGAAACAGAAGAATCTTCCCGGTAAAGGCTATCTATCAATTCCCGATACCTGTTTTCAATCGCGGCTCTTCTTACCTTGAGGGTAGGAGTAATTTCTCCTTTTTCTATCTCAAAGTCATGGTCCAGCAGGGCAATCCTTTTAATTTTTTCGTAGGAAGCCAGACCGGCACAGGCCCGGTCTATCTCAGATTTGATTAAATCAACCACTTCTGGTTTGCTGACCAGTTCCTGGCGGTTAGCGTAGGTCCAGCCTTTTTCTCTGGCTAGAGCTTCCAGCTTTTCAAAATTTGGCACTACCAGGGCAGAGATGAATTTTCTTCTGTCTCCCAGGACCACAGCCGTGCTGATGTAAGGGCTGGTTTTTAAAAGGTTTTCTATGGCCTGGGGAGCGACGTTTTTCCCGCCTGAAGTCACGATAATGTCTTTTTTCCTGTCGGTTATGACCAGGAAACCATCCTCATCCAGGTAGCCAATGTCTCCGGTATGAAACCAGCCTCCCTCAAAAGCTTCGCGGGTTTCAGCTTCTTTTTTGTAGTAACCTTTCATCACGTTAGGACCGCGGGCCAGGATCTCTCCATCCGGGGCAATCTTAATCTCTACCTCAGGGATGGGCCGGCCAACGGTACCGAACTTCAGGGCACCGGGCCGGTTTACAGCCAGGACCGGGGCCGTTTCCGTCAATCCGTATCCTTCATAGATGACCAGCCCAAGAGCATAGAAAAACTCAGCAATGTCCTTAGCCAGAGGTGCGCCGCCGGAGATGAAAAACCGCACCCGGCCACCGGTTCTCTCAATGATCTTGCTGAAAACCAGCTGATGAGCAATTTTGCGCTTGAACTTTAGAAACACCGGGATTTTTTCTCCCCTCAGCTGCCTGGCTGCATATTTTTTACCGACCCCATAAGCCCAGAAAAAGATGCGGCGCTTGACCGCTGAGCTGTTGAGGACATTATCCATCACCCGGGCATAAATTTTTTCAAAGACCCGTGGCACACTGACCATAATGTTCGGTTTAACCTCAATCAAGTTCTGGGCTACCGCTTCAATGCTTTCGGCAAAAGCAATGGTTGTCCCGGCATAAAGATAAGAAAACATAACCATACGTTCAAGAACATGAGACAGGGGTAAAAAGGAGAGAACCGTGTCGCGGTAAGTGATGTCAAACATGGCCACACAGGTTTTTACGTTGCTGATAAAATTGTGGTGGGTCAGGATGACACCTTTAGGTACACCGGTTGTGCCGGAAGTATAAATCAAAGAGGCTTCATCCTCCGGTTTTACCTGCTGGGCCAGCTTCTCAAACAACCCAGGTTCTTCTTCGGCTATTTTTTCCCCCATCTCCAGAAGTTCAGAAAAATTCAGAAAACCATCTACTTTCTCTTCTTCAAAGGATACATAATACTTGACTTTTTTCAGGTTATTCTTAACACTTTCCACCTTTTTTCTGAGTTCCGGGCTGGACACCACCACAAAAGTGGCATCAGAATCATTGATGATATATTCCGCCTGGGACCCGGTAAGAGAGGTATATATGGGCACGGTCAGGCCACCCTGGCAAATAGTGGCAAAATCAGTCATCACCCACTCGGGCCTGTTTTCCGAAAAAATGACCAGTTTATCTCCCTTCTTCAGACCGAGCCGGTGCAGCGCCAGGGCCAGGCTGATAACTTTCTTTTCAAACTCAGCCGTGGATATCGGCTGATACTTCCCTTCCTTCTTAAAGAGCATAAGGTCGTCTTTCTTGTAGTTCTGGACCGTATTGAAAAAAAGCTGGGCCAGGGTCTCAACCATGTTCAGTCCTCCTTCAAGATAATGAAAGAACAGGCTAATTAAAATTCAGGGAAATTTTACGAAACTGAAGTTTAAATATCAATGATTTTTTTTACTCTCGGGCTCAGTCTTCCCGGACCTTAGCAATAGAGCAAACCCGGTCACCAGAGTCCAGATGGATGAGCCTGACTCCCTGGGTGGCCCGGCTGAGCGGCCGGACTTCAGTGGTTTTAATCCTGATGACTTTGCCGCTTATGGTGATGATCAGCAGGTCATCTTCGTTAACCCCGACCATGGCCAGAGCATGGCCGATTTTATCGGTAATTTTCAGGTTAATTACTCCCTGTCCACCCCGGTTATGCACCGGATAATCTTCCACCGGGGTTTTCTTGCCATAACCCAGTTCAGAAGCGGTAAAGATATACTTATCTTCGGGACCAACAACTATCATGCTGATGACCCGGTCTTTTGGCTTAAGCGTGATAGCCTTGACTCCAGCCGCCTGGCGTCCCATCGGCCTGACCTGGTCTTCCTTAAACCTGATGGCCTTGCCCAGCCTGGTGCCAATGATGATGTCATTTTTGCCGTTGGTCAGAGCAGCGGTAAAAAGGCAGGTTTTCGGCTTGAGAGTCATGGCGATGATGCCACCCTTACGCACGTTTTTAAACTCGCTTAGCCTGGTCTTTTTAATCAGCCCGTTATCAGTGAGGATGACGACATACTGGTCATCCCGGAATTCCTTGACCGCCAGGATAGACTGAACCTTCTCCTCTGGTTGAAGCTCAAGCAGGTTGGCGATAGCCTTACCGCGGC
Organism: Candidatus Aminicenantota bacterium; assembly: GCA_037441785.1. Lineage (GTDB taxonomy): Bacteria > Acidobacteriota > Aminicenantia > Aminicenantales > Saccharicenantaceae > Saccharicenans. The sequence continues at coordinate 3,149 of JBBIRN010000183.1, forward strand.
CCGAGGGCCCGGCGTCAGGTACATCCAGAGCTTTTAGCCAGTACATCCGGCCGATGTTGGTAAAAACCAGCAGGTAAGAATGGGTGGAACCAACAAACAGGTTTTCCACCACATCTTCTGCTTTCATTTCAATTCCCTTGCGGCCTTTTCCGCCGCGACTTTGGTAGCGGTAGGCATTGAGGGAAGTGCGCTTGATATAGCCGGACTGGGTATAGACGATGGCTACATCTTCCTCTTTAATTAAATCTTCGGCCTTGATTTCCGTGATGACTTCGTCGCGAATTTCTGTCCGCCGTTCGTCCTGATAATCTTCTTTCAGCTGCTTGAGTTCGTCCTTGATAATCTGCATGACCATTTCCGGTGACTTGAGAATTAACTTCAGCTTCTTGATGAGTTCCACCAGCTCTCGGTGTTCCTGGACCAGCTTCTGCCTTTCCAAGCCGGTCAACCTCTGTAATTGCATTTCCAGGATGGCCTGAGCCTGGATTTCGCTCAGCTTGAACTTGCTCATCAACCCGTTCTTGGCTTCTTCTACAGTTTTAGAAGCTCTAATCAGGGCAATGACCGCATCCAGATAATCAAGGGCAATGAGCAAGCCTTCTAACACGTGAGCCCGGTGTTCAGCTTTCTTCAGGTCATGCTTGGTGCGTCTGATGATGACATCTCGGCGATGAGCCAGGAAATAATTCATCATATCCAGCAGGTTGAGCAGCTTGGGCTGTTTGTCCACGATGGCCAGCATGATGATGCCGAAGGAAGTTTGCAGAGCGGTGTGCTTGTACAGGTTGTTCAAGATGATTTCTGGTAATTCTCCCCTTTTTATCTCAATCACCACTCTGATGCCTTCGCGGTCCGACTCATCCCTGATGTCAGCAATTCCTTCAATTTTCTTGTTGTTCACCAGGTCAGCAATGTTTTCCAGCAGGCGGGCTTTGTTGACTCCGTAAGGAATTTCCGTAATGACAATCCTGTCTCTTTCTCCCTTGTCTCCTCTTTCTATGGTGGTCTTGGCTCTGAGGTGGATTATTCCTTTTCCTTCGCGATAAGCCTGGCGGATATTCTGGCGGTTAAAAACATAGCCACCGGTCGGAAAATCCGGCCCGGGAATGAATTTCATGATCTCATCAATGGTCGCTTTTGGATGGTCAATGAGGTAAATGAGCCCATCACAGACTTCGCCCAGGTTATGCGGCGGAATGTTGGTGGCCATACCGACGGCAATGCCCGAGGCCCCGTTCACCAGCAGGTTGGGAAACTTGGCCGGCAGAACTTCGGGCATGAGCAGACTTTCGTCGTAGTTGGGGACAAAATTGACCGTGTCTTTTTCAATATCAGCCAGCAACTCTTCAGCCAGCCTGGTCATACGCACTTCGGTGTAACGCATGGCCGCTGGCGGGTCGCCGTCTATAGAACCAAAATTCCCCTGCCCGTCAACCAGCGGGTAGCGCATGCTGAAATCCTGGGCCATGCGCACCAGCGCATCATAAGCCGCGGCATCGCCGTGGGGATGATACTTACCGATAACATCACCCACAATTCTGGCTGATTTTTTGTAGGGCTTGTTGTGTGTGGTACCGGTTTCCCACATGGCGTAAAGTACCCGGCGCTGAACCGGTTTCAAGCCGTCTTTGATGTCCGGGATAGCTCTACCGATGATGACGCTCAGAGCATAATCCAGGTAGGAGCGTTTCATCTCCTCTTCCAGGCTGACTACGGAAAGGCTCTGAGCGATGGGAGCCAGCGCCTGGGTGTCTGAACCAGGATTGGGGTTTTTCTTTTTTTCTTCT
>JBBIRN010000184.1:0-4870 GCA_037441785.1 Candidatus Aminicenantota bacterium
AAATCCTGGTGGAAAAAGAAAACCACAAAGGAATCATCATCGGCCGCAAGGGTTCTATGATTAAAACCATCGGCAGTGAAGCCAGAAAAGAAATGGAAGAAATCCTGGAAAGCAAAGTTTTCCTGGACCTCAGCGTCCGGGTGCGGGAAAAATGGCGTGATTCAGAAGAAGTCCTGGACCTGATTGAAGAACAGAAAGAATAAGCTTAAAAAATACCGACCTCTCCTCCCACCTTATTGACAACTTCTGCTTTTGATGAGAAAATTTTAATCCCCTGCGGTGAGTGTAGCTCAAGGGTTAGAGCACCGGACTGTGGATCCGGTGGTTGGGGGTTCGAATCCCCTCACTCACCCCATCCTCTTCTCAAAACGAAAGGCCTGCCAGGAGGGATAAGCTCCTGTTTTTCAAGCTGTCAACTTCCAGGCCTGAGAGAGCCAGGTTGGAAAGCCCCAGATGATAACGGGTCTCCAGAGAAACTACAAAGCGTCTGACCGTAATCTCCAGACCAGCACCAAAAACCAGAGCCAGCTCATTTTTTCGGAAATAATCACTGGAATCAACAGATGCCAGCTGATGTCCTTCGTTATCATAAATTACCGAAGTGGCTTTACTCAGATAACCATAAGACGGGCCAGCCAGAATAAACGGACGCACCCGGCCTGACTTTATCACTGACCATTTCAGCAGAAGAAGGGCTTCCAGGTAATCATGAGGCCAGGCCACGGGGTATAAATCATTATCTATGAACGTCTCATATTTTGTCCCCCGCCGGGCCAGAAAGAATTCAGGCTGGATGGCCACTGACCCGAGTTCAAAACTGAAGAATACTCCGACCATCATCCCCGCCAGATTCTTGAAGTCAGGCATGCCCGGGTCTGAGCTGGCCACACTGATGTTAGCCAGATTGACTCCAGCCTTAAGGCCCAAAGAAAAATGGCTGTTTCTGGCCTCCAGGCCGTTTAAAATCAAAAACAACAAAAAGAGAAGCAAAGCCAGGAGTTTTCTCACCGGCGCCCTCCTTGCCCGTGGTTAGTTTTATTATAACTCAGGTTGAATTAGCCGGGCAAAGATATTTTATCTAGGACTTGGAAAGAAGCCTGGCACCAGGCGGCCTGGCGTGAATTTCTGGCCATCCAGAGCAAAATAACTTGCCCGGTTCAGCATCCTTTAGATTAATTTTTAAGCGGATAGCCTCCGGTCATCGGCCATACCTGAGTTTAAACATCAAGAACGATTAATCTAGCCTGGTAAGTTTTTTGACCGCTACTTCCGGAGAAAATTCAAACTTTTTCCTGGCCAGGCTCAACTCATTAGCGGCCAGGAAAATATCCCGGCTGCTTTGGCCACTGATTTTAAGGAAAGTTCCGGTGCCCGGCTGGGCCTGGCAGTTTCTGATTACCGCTCTCTGCACCTCATTTAGGAAGAGAGCCGCTCCCCGGGGGTCATCCTGTTTGGCCGGCCTGGCTCTGAGTCCGTCCACCTCCAATTCCCGGACGTTTGTCAAAGAAACAGCACTTTTCCATCTGTCATATTCAGGTTTCTCCCAGACCACTTCTACATTCCGCAGTTTCAGGTTTCGGGCATAACTAACTTCCAGGGCGTTGACAGCTTTATCGTAGGCTGCAGCCGGGTCGTGGGAGATAGCCAGCCTGAGGTTTTCTATGGTTACTTCTTCCAGCCAGCTTTCCGGATGCCCCATCAACTGGCTTGAGCCCTGGCCCCGGGCTAAAATGTTCTGGAGCAAAACCCGTCTTATTTTCCCGGCCGGCCGGTCATCTTCCTTTTTCCAGTTGCGGTGCACTTCGCTCCGCTTTTTGATGTTAAAATGAATGGGCTCTCCATCTCCCCACCAGAACCAGTCATGGCGCCTGGTCTCAATGACCAGGTTAGAAATAACCACGTCCTCCACCACCCCGCCGTCAAAAACCATGAACGACAGCCCCCGGTTGGAATCTGTGATCACGCAGTTATCTATGGTTACTTTCCGCACTGCGTTCATATTTCCGTCGCAGAACTTGATGGCGCTGGAAGCAGAAGATAGACGACAGTTGGTGATGGTAATGTTCTCGCAGGGTAGAGCCGGGCCAAACCAGTTCATGGAATAAAAAACAATGGCATCATCCCCAGTTTCAATGGTGGAATTGGCAATTCTCACCTCCCGGCAACCGTCCGGGTCAATACCATCAGCCCAGACTCCTTCCTTGAGGCTGGAGCGGATGTAAACACCGTCTATGGTCAACCTCTCGCAGCCATAAGGATGAATGGTCCAGCTCGGCGAGTCAATAAAATTAAGACCTCTGATTTGCACGTCGCGGCACCTGATGAGCAGTACCAGCTTGCCATACTGATTGGCTTTGGGAAAAGACCTGATCAGCGGACGACCAACCTTCTCCATCTCTAACTGGTTGGGATAGATAAAATCATCGTGGAAATCTCCTTTGTCCCGCCATTCATACTCGGCCTGACCGTTGATTGTTCCCCGACCTTCCAGCGTGACGTTGACCAGGTCCTCTCCGTAAAAAAGAGCCTCTTTATCAAAAGCTGATTTGTCTTTTATGGAATAAACCGTGGCTCCGGCTTCCAGGTAGAGGCGGACATGGCTGCGAAGGTGGATGGTCCCACTGCTGTACTCACCGGGCGGGAAATAGACCAGTCCCCCACCTGCCGCGGCACAGGCGTCTATGGCCTGCTGGATGGCCAGCCGGGCATTCTGAGATTTTTCCCCCGTAGCCCCGAATTCTTTGACGTTAAAAACTCTAAGACCAAGCAAATTCTCTCCAGACAGATTCTGTGGCCGGGCCAGAACAAAAGAATTAACCAGCGCTAAAACCAAAAGAGAAAAAACCATCTTTAAAATTTTTTCTTTTCTCCGGTCTGAAAATCTCAGCATCTTCTTTTCTCCTTGCGCTTTTTGGGCATTATTTTTTTCTTTTCCATTATTCAGAATAAAACAGGAAACCAAAAAAGAAAATTAAAAATTTCTTGCCGGCAGACTTTATTTAACTTTTAGCTAACTCCTGGCGCTGCTCAGGAAACCTGCTCTCAATTCTTCGCTTGCCAGAAAATTTTTTTCTTGACCCGCTTATGACTCTGGTGATAAGAAGAAAGCAAATGAGAAGTAAGGAGGTCAAGATGAAAAGCCAATCTACCTTTAATTTTAAATCAACCAGAGGCTGCACGCGGAGAGAATTTTTAACCGGCTGTCTGGTCAGCAGCACACCACTTTTTTTCCACCTGAAAAACCCGCTGGGTATTTCCTCTGGATTTGCCACTTCACCGACAACTCAACCTGAGGCAGAGTTCAGCAGACCAAAAATCCGGCTGGTTTTTTCTCACATCCCACCTGACCGGCCGACCTGGCCGAACATCGGCTATAACTACGAAGGCCGGAAAAAAGAGCTTCTGACCAAGCTTACCCGGGCTCTGCCGGAAATTGATTTCCTGCCCGTGACGGTTCAATCACAAAAAGAAGCAGAAACGCTTCTCCAGCAGGATAAGGACATAGATGGGTATGTTATCTATCTTCTGGGCATCTGGACTGGCGCCACCAGAACCATTGCTGCTTCAGGTCGCCCGGTAGTTCTGGTTGATGACCTTTTTGCTGGCTCCGGCGAGTTTTTGATTGAGTATGCTAATGCCCGTCGGGCAGGCCTCAAAGTTTATGGTGTGGCTTCCTCCAGGTTTGAAGACGCCGTGGAAGCCATCAGCTGTTTTTCAGCCCTCAAGAAAATGAAAGCCACCCGTATCCTGGACGTCACCGACAGCCCCGGTTTCTGGGGAAAACCGGATAAAATAAAGCAGGTTCTCGGCCCGGAAGTGATAAAAATAGGCTCAACAGAAATTAACGAAGCTTACCAGAAGGCTGACCGCAAAATAGCTGAAACCTATGCCCAAAAATGGATAAAAGAGGCAGAAAAAATCATAGAACCGGATGAAGCAGAAATCAGAAAATCAGGCCTGATGTACGCAGCCCTCCTGGACCTGATGCAAAAACACCGAGCCCGGGCTATCACCATAGATTGCCTGACCCTCTTCTACAGCGGGAAACTGCCGGCTTACCCGTGCCTCGGGTTCTGCCAGCTGAACAACGACGGACTGGTCGGTGCCTGTGAAGGGGACCTGCAGTCAACCACCATGATGCTCTTGGCCACTTACCTGGCCGGGCGTCCGGGCTACATTTCCGACCCGGTAATTGACATGGCTAAGAACGAAATCATCTACGCTCATTGCGTGGCGCCAACCAGAGTTTTTGGGCTCAAAGGTCCAGCCAACCCCTACCGCATCAGAAATCATTCCGAAGACCGGAAAGGTGCGGCCATTCAATCCCTGCTGCCTGTGGGAGAGCTGGTTACTACCTTTGAGATTAATGGCGATGTCACCGAGATGGTCATCCACCAGGCCAGAACCACGGGGAACGTGGAAGAAGATAAAGCCTGCCGGACCAAACTGGCCGCCAGACCAGAAGGTGACCTCAACCGCCTGCTCAACGAGTGGGACAGGTTCGGCTGGCACCGGGTGACAGTCTTCGGAGATTTGAAGAAAAAATTGGAAGCGGTTTGCAGCCTGACGGGCATAAAACTCATCAATGAAGCCTGATTTCTGCCTCAGAATTTTTTTTTGCCAGAAGTTCCATGAAATTGCTAACTCTATCCCTATGCCTAACCGACCAGACCGCTCCAGACTGCTAAAATTTGTCTGCTGTACTCTCCCTCAGGCTAATCTTTAGATTATGATTTTTTTCTGGAACAGGTAAGCAGAAACGTTGATAATAGTGACAATGAATAAATCGAAAATTGAAAAGGAGGGAACCCAATGCCTGGCTCAATTAAATTTTCCTCAGCCTCCAAAATTTCTGGCCCAATGAAAAAAC